>NZ_LZIZ01000060.1:0-125266 GCF_001666915.1 Mycobacterium sp. E3339
GGCCCGTCAGGCTGTAGCTGCCATCACCGTTGGGGGTCGCCTGTGTGGTTCCGGCCCGCACGTCGGAGCCGCCCTGCTTCTCGGTCATCGACATGCCGGCCGTGATGCCGCGCTTGGTGGGCGCCGGCTTGAGCTCGGGATCGTATTCGCGGCTGGTCAGCAGCGGCTCGTAGATCGCCGCGAGTTCGGGGTTGTAGCGCAGGGCGGGGACGACGGCGTAGGTCATCGAGATCGGGCAGGTGTGGCCGGGCTCGACATTCCAGACCGACATTTTGGCGGCCCGCACCACATGCGCACCCGGTCGCTCGTCGGCCCACGGCGCGGCGTGGATGCCGTTGGCGATCGCCGTGCGCATCAGCTCGTGATAGGCCGGGTCGTATTCCACCTCGTCGACCCGGTGACCGTATTTGTCGTGGGTGTGCAGGACGGGCCTGTTGCGGTCGGCGAGCTCGCCCCACCGCTGGGCTTCGCGGCCGCCGGCGATCGCGCCGACCTGGTTCACCTCCTCCAGACCCCACTCCCCACCCTCGCGGATCAGGGCGTCGGCGAGGACCGCCGAGGTCGCGGGGTTGTAGTTCTCCAGCGGTGGGACCTGGTTGGTGACGACATGCGTATCCGACATGCCCCTCATGTTACATTTTTGCGACAGTCGCACAAGAGGTGTAACAGAACGTCACCGCGGGTGTGCGCTGAAGAAGTCCCACAGTGTCCGGGTGGCGAACGGGGGCCATTCGTGGCCGCCCTGATCGATCGTGATCAGCGTGACGCCGCGGTTGCCCGAGCATCCTGCCGTCAGCGTGGTGATCGGGCCGTCGGTGGTGGTGGCGGGGCTGCCACATTGATCCACGTTGCGCCAGAACGTGTTCACGCTGGGCACCGACGGGCCGTTGATGACGCTGAAGCCCTGCCCGCCCGCGTAGGGCACCAGCCGATCCGCCGTGCCGTGGATGTGCATGATCGACGCCGGGCGCGGGCTCGGGCAGCCGGTCAGCTGGGTGCCCGCGACCGGACCGATCGCGGCGAAGATGTCGGTGGCGCACGCCAGCGTGTAGGACATGATGCCCCCGTTGCTCATGCCGGTGACGTAGACCCGGGCCGGATCGGTGCCGACGTTCTTGGCGATGTCGGCGACGGCCGCGCGGATGAAGGCGACGTCGTCGACGCCCTCGCGCCCCGGCCGCCCACAGCAGCCCTCCCCGTCGACGTTCCAGGCCCGTTCGAGCCCATCCGGGTAGGCGACCACGAACTTGGCCGCATCGGCCAATTCGTCCCAGCCGTAATCCCTTTCGACCTGCCGAGCGCTCCCGGAGTAGCCGTGCAGCACGACGACGAGCGCAGCGGACGCCGGCGCCCCGGCGGGCTCGTAGAGCCGGTAGCTGCGGTCGTGCCCGCCCGCGTTGATGTGGTGCAGGCTGGTGCCCTGGACGAAGCCCGAGGGCGGCGCCGCCGAACAACCCGCGATCAGAAGGACCACCCCGAGAAGGGTTGCGAGCCTGCCGAACACGGGTCGCGACTCAGCCGCTGGTTTTTTCCCGCAGGAATGCGATGTCGTCCTTGCGGCCCTCGTCGGCGGTCTCGCAGATCACCGGCGCGTCGGCGGCCTTGACCACCGCGACGAGCAGCTCGGGGTCGATCTGGCCGGTGCCGAAGTTGGCGTGCCGGTCGGCGCCCGAGCCCGCCGCATCCCTCGAGTCGTTGCAGTGCACCAGGTCGATGCGTCCGGTCAGCGCCCTGATCCGGTCGACCGCGTCGATCAGCGCCTCACCCGCGGCCCACGCGTGGCAGGTGTCCAGGCAGAAGCCAATCCCCTTGTCGCCGATGTGATCCCACAGCTTGCCGATGGTGTCGAAATAGCGCGCCATCGCGTGGTCGCCCCCGGCGGTGTTCTCCAGGTACACCGGCACGTCGGTTTCGAGGTAGTCCAGCGCCTTGACCCACCGCTCGAAGCCGGCCTGCATGTCGTCGTCGTCGGCGTGGCCGCCGTGCACGATGACGGCCGTCGCGTTGATCTCCGCGGCCGCGTCGCAGGTGTCCTGCAGGATCTTGCGCGACGGGATGCGGATGCGGTTGTTCGCCGATGCCACGTTGATGAGGTACGGCGCGTGGACGTAGAGCGGAACGGCCGACGCCTTGAGCGTGCCGGCGTCGTCGCGGGGCTTCGGCTTCTTCCAGCTCTGCGGGTTGCCGAGGAAGAACTGCACCACGTCGGCGCCGTCCGCCTGCGCGGCGGCCAGCGGGTCGTCGTTGTGAACGTGTGAACCGATGAGCACGCGGCCAGTCTAGTGCCGTGTCACCGACGCGAGCGTCACACCAGCGCAACGTTGGGTCGCGATCGCCACGCTGGCGTGACACCCGGCGCACGAAAAAGCCCCGGGCGAACCCGGGGCCTTTTCGTTGTTGACTCGACTAGCGGTAGTCGCTGTACCCGTAATCGTCCAGCGGCACCGCGGCACCGGTGGCCTGGCCGAAGTCCGGGCTGTAGTACTGATCCTCGTAGGACGGGATCGTGTACGCGGCGGCCCGGGCCTCCTCGGTCGGCTGCACCTGGATGTTGCGGTAGCGGTTGATACCGGTGCCCGCCGGGATCAGCTTTCCGATGATCACGTTCTCCTTCAGACCGTTGAGCTTGTCGCTGCGGCAGTTGATCGCCGCATCGGTCAGCACTCGCGTGGTCTCCTGGAACGACGCCGCACTCAGCCACGAGTCCGTGGCCAGCGACGCCTTCGTGATACCCATCAGCACCGGGCGGCCCGCCGCGGGCTCGCCGCCCTCGGCCACCACCCGACGGTTCTCCGCCTCGAACTCCGCACGGTCGATCAGCGAGCCGGGCAGGAACTCCGTCGAGCCCGAGTCGATGATGGTGACGCGGCGCAGCATCTGGCGGACGATCACCTCGATGTGCTTGTCGTGGATCGACACACCCTGGGCGCGGTAGACCTCCTGGACCTCGCGGACCAGGTGGATCTGCACCTCGCGGGGGCCCTGCACGCGCAGCACCTCGTGCGGGTCGGCCGAGCCCTCCATCAGCTGCTGGCCCACCTCGACGTGGTCGCCGTCGGACAGCACCCGCTCCGAGCCGTCGTCGTGCTTGAACACCCGCAGCCGCTGGCGCTTGGAGAGCTTGTCGTACACGACCTCCTCGCTCCCGTCGTCGGGAACGATGGTGATCTTGTAGAAGCGCTCACCCTCCTCCAGCTGCACCCGCCCGGTGACGTCGGCGATCGGCGCCTTGCCGCGCGGGACGCGGGCCTCGAACAGCTCCTGGACCCGGGGCAGACCGCCGGTGATGTCCTCACCGACACCACCCTGGTGGAAGGTACGCATGGTCAGCTGCGTGCCGGGCTCACCGATGGACTGGGCCGCGACGATACCGACCGCCTCGCCGATGTCGACCAGCTTGCCGGTCGCCATCGAGCGGCCGTAACAGGTCGCGCACACGCCGGTGCCCGTGGTGCACGTCAGCACCGAGCGCACCTTGACCTGCGTGATGCCGGCCGCCAGCAGGGCGTCGATCTCCGGGTCGCCCAGGTCCTCGCCGCGCGCGACGACGACGTTGCCGGCCTCGTCGACCGCGTCGGTGCCCAAAGTCCGCGCGTACGCCGAGGTTTCGATGTACGGGTCGCGAATCAGGGTGCCGTCGGCCTGACGCTCGGCGAGCTCGACGATGATGCCGCGCTCGGTCTCGCAGTCGTGCTCGCGGACGATGACGTCCTGGCTCACGTCCACCAGACGACGGGTCAGGTAACCCGAGTCGGCGGTGCGCAACGCGGTGTCCGCCAGGCCCTTTCGGGCGCCGTGCGTGTTGATGAAGTACTCCAGCACGGTCAGGCCCTCGCGGAACGACGACTTGACCGGACGCGGGATGAACTCACCCTTCGGGTTGGTCACCAGGCCCTTCATGCCGGCCAGCGTTCGGGTCTGGGTGAAGTTACCCGTGGCACCCGAGTCGACGATCGTGATGATCGGGTTGTCGCTGGGGTAGTGCTCCCGCAGCGCCTGACCGACCTCGTCGGTGGCTTCCTTCCAGATCTCCACCAGTGCCTCGTTGCGCTCGTCGTGGTTCAAAGCGCCTCGCTGGAACTGCTTTTCGACCTTCTCGGCCCGCTCCTCGTACTGGTCGAGGATCTCCTTCTTGCGCGGCGGGACCAGCACGTCGGCCATCGACACGGTGACACCGCTGCGGGTGGCCCAGTAGAAGCCGGCGTCCTTGAGCTTGTCGACGGTCTGCGCGACGACGATCATCGGGTAGCGCTCGGCCAGGTCGTTGATGATCGCGGCCTGCACCTTCTTGTGCATCTGCTTGTTCACGAACGGGTAGCCCACCGGCAGCAGCTCGTTGAACAGCACCCGGCCCAGCGTGGTCTCGGCCATCCAGGCGTCGCCCGGCTGCCAGCCGTTGGCACCGAACAGCTCGGCCTCGATCTCGGTGGGCGGACGCAACTGCGTCAGCCGCACCTTGATCTTCGCCCGCACCGACAGCACGCCGCGGTCGGCGGCCATGATCGCCTCGGCCGGCGAGGAGTACACGCCCACCTCCGGGGAATCCTTTGCGGCGGCCTGGAATTCACCCTTGTCACCGTCGACCTCGGTGGTCAGGTAGTACAGGCCGGTCACCATGTCCAGACGCGGCATGGCCAGCGGCCGGCCGGAGGCCGGCGACAGGATGTTGTTCGAGGACAGCATCAGGATGCGGGCCTCGGCCTGCGCCTCCGCGCTCAGCGGCAGGTGCACGGCCATCTGGTCACCGTCGAAGTCGGCGTTGAACGCCTCACACACCAGCGGGTGCAGCTGAATCGCCTTGCCCTCCACCAGCATCGGCTCGAAGGCCTGGATGCCCAGCCGGTGCAGGGTGGGTGCGCGGTTCAGCAACACCGGGTGCTCGGCGATGACCTCTTCGAGGACGTCCCACACCTGGGGGCGCTGCCGCTCCACCATGCGCTTGGCGCTCTTGATGTTCTGCGCGTGGTTGAGGTCGACCAGCCGCTTCATCACGAACGGCTTGAACAGCTCGAGGGCCATCAGCTTGGGCAGGCCGCACTGGTGCAGCTTGAGCTGCGGGCCGACCACGATGACCGAACGGCCCGAGTAGTCGACGCGCTTACCGAGCAGGTTCTGACGGAACCGGCCCTGCTTGCCCTTCAACAGGTCCGACAGCGACTTCAGCGGGCGGTTGCCCGGCCCGGTGACCGGGCGGCCGCGGCGGCCGTTGTCGAACAGCGCGTCCACCGACTCCTGCAGCATCCGCTTCTCGTTGTTGACGATGATCTCGGGCGCGCCGAGGTCGATCAGCCTCTTGAGGCGGTTGTTGCGGTTGATGACCCGGCGGTACAGGTCGTTCAGGTCGCTGGTGGCGAACCGGCCACCGTCCAGCTGCACCATCGGGCGCAGCTCCGGCGGGATCACCGGGACGGCGTCTAGCACCATGCCCATCGGCGAGTTGCCCGACTGCTGGAAGGCGGCGACCACCTTGAGGCGCTTGAGGGCGCGAAGCTTCTTCTGCCCCTTGCCGTTTCGGATGACGTCCCGCAGCGAGTCGGCCTCGGCGTCGATGTCGAAGTTCTCGATCAGCTTCTGGATCGACTCCGCACCCATGGCGCCGGTGAAGTACTCGCCGTAGCGGTCGACGAGCTCGCGGTAGAGGTTCTCGTCGACGATCAGCTGCTTGGGGGCCAGCTTGGTGAAGGTGCTCCAGATGTCCTCCAGCCGGTCCAGCTCGCGCTGGGCACGGTCGCGGAGCTGGCGCATCTCGCGCTCGCCGCCGTCACGCACCTTGCGCCGCGCGTCGGCCTTGGCGCCCTCGGCCTCCAGCTCGGCCAGGTCGGCCTCCAGCTTCTGCGCGCGGGCCTCCAGGTCGGCGTCGCGCTGATCCTCAACGGCCTTGCGCTCCACCATCATTTCGGCCTCGAGCGTGGACAGCTCGTTGTGCCGCATCTCGTCGTCGACCGACGTGATCACGTACGCCGCGAAGTAGATGATCTTCTCGAGATCCTTCGGGGCGAGGTCGAGCAGGTAACCGAGCCGGCTCGGCACACCCTTGAAGTACCAGATGTGCGTGACGGGCGCGGCCAGTTCGATGTGGCCCATCCGCTCGCGGCGCACCTTGGCGCGGGTCACCTCGACGCCGCAGCGCTCACAGATGATGCCCTTGAAGCGGACGCGCTTGTACTTGCCGCAGTAGCACTCCCAGTCGCGAGTCGGTCCGAAGATCTTCTCGCAGAACAGGCCGTCCTTCTCGGGCTTGAGCGTGCGGTAGTTGATCGTCTCCGGCTTCTTGACCTCGCCGTAAGACCATTGCCTGATGTCCTCCGCGGTGGCCAGGCCGATACGGAGTTCATCGAAGAAGTTGACGTCGAGCACGTAACTCCCTTTCCCCTTGCGGGTTTAGATACCTAAAAGTGATTAAGCCAGGTCCTCGACGGACGCGGATTCGTTGCGGGACAGGTTGATTCCCAAGTTGGCCGCGGCCCGCTCGAGATCCTCGTCCTCGCCTTCGCGCAGTTCGATCGCCGCGCCGTCCGACGAGAGCACCTCGACGTTCAGGCAGAGCGACTGCAGCTCCTTGAGCAACACCTTGAACGACTCGGGGATGCCCGGCTCGGGGATGTTCTCGCCCTTGACGATCGCCTCGTACACCTTGACCCGGCCGACCGTGTCGTCGGACTTGATGGTCAACAGCTCCTGCAGCGTGTACGCCGCGCCGTAGGCCTGCATGGCCCAGCACTCCATCTCACCGAACCGCTGGCCACCGAACTGCGCCTTACCACCCAGCGGCTGCTGGGTGATCATCGAGTACGGGCCGGTGGAGCGGGCGTGGATCTTGTCGTCCACCAGGTGGTGCAGCTTCATGATGTACATGAAGCCAACCGTCACCGGGTACGGGAACGGCTCACCGCTGCGGCCGTCGAAGAGCACCGCCTTACCGTCGCCGTCGACCATCACCTCGTTGTCCCGGTTCGGCAGCGTGCAGGACAGCAGCCCCTGCAGCTCCGCCTCCCGGGCGCCGTCGAACACCGGCGTCGAGACGATCGCGTTCGGCTCCGCGCTCTGCAGCTCCTTGGGCAGGTTGGCGGCCCAGTCGGGCGAACCCTGAATGTTCCAGCCGGACTTGGCCACCCACCCGAGGTGGGTCTCCAGGATCTGGCCGATGTTCATCCGTCGCGGCACACCGTGCGTGTTCAGGATGATGTCCACCGGGGTGCCGTCCGGCAGGAACGGCATGTCCTCGACGGGCAGGATCTTGCCGATCACGCCCTTGTTGCCGTGCCGGCCGGCGAGTTTGTCACCGTCGGAGATCTTGCGCTTCTGGGCCACGTAGACGCGGACCAGCTCGTTGACACCGGCCGGCAGCTCGTCGTCGTCCTCGCGGGAGAACACCCGGATGCCGATGACCTTGCCGGACTCGCCGTGCGGCACCTTCAACGAGGTGTCGCGGACCTCGCGGGCCTTCTCACCGAAGATCGCCCGCAGCAGCCGCTCCTCCGGGGTCAGCTCGGTCTCCCCCTTCGGGGTGACCTTGCCGACCAGGATGTCGCCGTCGCGCACCTCGGCGCCGATGCGGACGATGCCGCGCTCGTCGAGGTCGGCGAGCACCTCGTCGGAGACGTTCGGGATGTCCCGGGTGATCTCCTCGGCGCCCAGCTTGGTGTCGCGCGCGTCGATCTCGTGCTCCTCGATGTGGATCGAGGTGAGCACGTCCTCTTCAACCAGGCGGTTGGACAGGATGATCGCGTCCTCGTAGTTGTGGCCCTCCCACGGCATGATCGCCACCAGCAGGTTCTTGCCCAGCGCCATCTCACCGTTCTCGGTGCACGGGCCGTCGGCGATGACCTGGCCGGCCTCGACCCGGTCCCCGGCGTCCACGATCGGCGACTGGTTGGCGCAGGTGCCGTGGTTGGAGCGCTCGAACTTACGCATCCGGTAGGTGTGCCGGGTGCCGTCGTCGGCCATCACGGTGATGTAGTCGGCGGAGACCTCCTCGATCACCCCGGCCTTGTCCGCGACGACGACGTCGCCGGCGTCGATCGCGGCGCGCAGCTCCATCCCGGTGCCCACCAGCGGCGCCTCGCTGCGCACCAGCGGAACCGCCTGGCGCTGCATGTTGGCGCCCATCAGGGCACGGTTGGCGTCGTCGTGCTCGAGGAACGGGATCATGGCCGTGGCCACCGACACCATCTGGCGCGGCGACACGTCCATGTAGTCCACCTCGGACGACGGCACGTACTCGACCTCGCCCGCCTTCCGGCGGACCAGGACGCGCGACTCCTCGAACCGGCCCTTCGCGTCGATCGGCGAGTTGGCCTGCGCCACCACGTGGCGGTCCTCCTCGTCGGCCGTCAGGTAGTGGATCTCGTCGGTGACCACACCGTCGACCACCTTGCGGTACGGCGTCTCGATGAACCCGAACGGGTTGACCCGGGCGTACACCGACAGCGAACCGATCAGACCGATGTTCGGACCCTCCGGGGTCTCGATCGGGCACATCCGGCCGTAGTGCGACGGGTGCACGTCGCGGACCTCCAGCCCGGCCCGCTCACGGGACAGACCGCCGGGGCCCAGCGCCGACAGGCGGCGCTTGTGGGTCAGACCCGACAGCGGGTTGTTCTGGTCCATGAACTGGGAGAGCTGGCTGGTGCCGAAGAACTCCTTGATCGCGGCGACCACCGGCCGGATGTTGATCAGCGTCTGCGGCGTGATCGCCTCGACGTCCTGGGTCGTCATCCGCTCGCGGACGACGCGCTCCATCCGGGACATGCCGACCCGGATCTGGTTCTGGATCAACTCGCCGACCGTGCGCAGCCGCCGGTTGCCGAAGTGGTCGATGTCGTCGGTCTCCACCGGCACCTCGATGCCGCCGGGGACGGTCATGACCGCGGGCTGGCCATCGGTACGGGCGTGGTGCAGGCGCACCAGGTACTCGATGGTGGCGACCACGTCTTCCTCGGTCAGCGTCGAGCTGGTGATCGGCTCGCCGGCGTGCAGGCCGAGCTTCTTGTTGACCTTGTAGCGGCCGACGCGGGCCAGGTCGTAGCGCTTCTCCTTGAAGAACAGGTTCTCCAGCAGGGTCTGCGCCGACTCCTTGGTCGGCGGTTCGCCCGGGCGCAGCTTGCGGTAGATGTCCAGCAGCGCCTCGTCGGTGCCGGCGGTGTTGTCCTTCTCCAGCGTGCCCATCATGATCTCGGAGAAGCCGAACCGCTCGTGGATCTGCTCGTTGGTCCAGCCCAGCGCCTTGAGCAGCACGGTGACGGGCTGGCGGCGCTTGCGGTCGATGCGCACGCCGACGGTGTCGCGCTTGTCGACGTCGAACTCCAGCCACGCGCCGCGGCTGGGGATCACCTTGACGCTGTGCAGCAGCTTCTCGGTGGACTTGTCGATGGTCTCGTCGAAGTACACGCCGGGCGAACGCACCAGCTGGCTGACGACCACGCGCTCGGTCCCGTTGATGATGAAGGTGCCCTTTTCGGTCATCATCGGGAAGTCACCCATGAACACCGTCTGGCTCTTGATCTCGCCGGTGTTGTTGTTGATGAACTCGGCCGTGACGAACAGCGGGGCCGCGTACGTCATGTCCTTGTCTTTGCACTCGTCGACCGGCGCCTTGACATCGTCGAAACGCGGGTCGGAGAACGACAGCGACATCGAGCCGGAGAAGTCCTCGATCGGCGAGAGCTCGTAGAGCACCTCTTCGAGGCCGCCCACCGGGCTGGGCTCGCCACGATCGGTGGCGGCCTGGCGCCAGCGCGGCGAGCCGATCAACCACTCGAATGAGTCGATCTGCACGTCGAGCAGGCCGGGAACCTCGAGCGGTTCGCGGAGCTTGGCGAAGGAAACTCGGTTGGGCGCTCCGGGCACGGAGCCGTTTAGGGAACTTCCATTAGAGGAACTTGTTGGGCGATCCGTTTTGCTCTGGCGGGAATCAGCCAAGATGCATCCTTCCAGCACCTCGTGCGACTCACGAATACCGGAACCACCGGTGGCGTTCGCCGCGAATTGTGTCGGTTAGGCCGGCGAACGAACTGTCCGTATCTCACGCGCACGATTAAAGAACTAAGCCGCTAGGAGGGGCTCAGGCTTAGACCACGGTGTCAGGTGGCGGGTGAGGTGGGCAGGAGGTAGCCAGCGCAACGTCCAACAATAGCGCAGGGCGGCGCATTCCTCAACTGTCCAGCACAACACATCCAGGGACATCGGCGCTGGCTGGCATCTCGACTTTCCGCTGGATACATGCTGCCCAACAGACTGGCCCGTTTACGGCCCGTCGTCAAGAGGGCGGGCCGCCGAGTTAACGCGGAGTTTGCGCGAAAACTCGGGCCGGGCGCGCTAGTCGCCGACCTCGTGCGCCCGGTACTTGTGGGTGCCCTCCATGTCGTCGATGATCGCGGCCTGGGCCTTCTGCGGCAGGGTGTGCAGGATCTCGCGCACCCGCGCCTGGCGGCGGCCGACCGCCTTGCGCTCCGGCATTCCGGGCGACGCGACGATCTGCGGCGGCACGCCCTCGATCTCCTCCACACCGCCGGCGTGCTGACCGGCCTCGAGGGCGGCCTGCTCCTCGGCCATGGTGGCCTCGTCCTTCTCCTCGGACATGCCGATCGGGCCGATGCGGCGGCCGTTGAGGAACTGCCGCACGACCGGCTCGTCGCTGGTCAGCAGCACCTCGCGGGGGCCGAACATGACCAGCTTGCGCCGGAACAGCATGCCCATGTTGTCCGGCACGGTCCGGGCGATGTTGATGTTGTGCGTGACGATCAGGACGGTGGCGTCGATCTGGGCGTTGATGTCGAGGATCAGCTGGCTCAGGTAGGCGGTGCGGACCGGGTCCAGACCGGAGTCGGGCTCGTCGCAGAGGATGATCTGCGGGTCCATCACCAGGGCACGGGCCAGGCTGGCGCGCTTGCGCATACCGCCGGAGATCTCACCGGGGAACTTCTTCTCGTCGCCGCCGAGGCCCACCATCTGCAGCTTCTCCATGACGATGTCACGGATTTCGCCTTCCTTCTTCTTGGTGTGCTCGCGCAGCGGGAAGGCGGCGTTGTCGAACAGGTTCATCGAACCGAACAGGGCACCGTCCTGGAACATGACGCCGAAGAGCGTGCGGATCTCGTAGAGCTCCTTGGCCGAACACTGCAGGATGTCGGTGCCGTCGATGACGACCGAGCCGCGCTCGGGACGCAGCAGACCGATCAGGGACTTCAGGAACACCGATTTGCCGGTACCCGACGGCCCCAGCAGGACGCTGACCTCCCCGGCGGGGATCTCCAGGGTCACGTCTTCCCAAATTCTCGACGATCCGAAGGACTTGGTGAGGCCGTTCACCTCAATAGCGACACCCATGGGAGATCCTTCCGTCGACGCTCATGCCCGCCACCTGCCCTTTTGTGTGGCATGAGTCACTGTAGCGCACGCTTGCTACGCGGCATCAGGGTTGCGTGGCACAGCCGGGAAAAATTGGCTGACCTGAGATCCGGCCGTCTCCGACGGCCGACGGACTATTCGACGCGCGTTAGCCAGTGGGCGCCCAGTTGCCGTGGAACCCCATCGGCACCCGCTGCGGCAGATGCACCGTGGCCACGGCCTCGAGCGTCCCCGCGTCCAGCAACACCAGCTGACCCTCGTCGCGGCCGCGGTGATACCCGTAGCCCATCAGAATGCCGTCGTCCTCGGCTGCTTCTTTTTCGGCGGCGCCGGGGTTGGGCACAAAGGACATCTCGCCGAGCAAAAGGTCGGGATCCAGCGGCGCGACCTCGCGGGCCCCGGTCGCGTAGTCGTGCTTGTACAGCGCGGACGCGCCACCGGCGAAGTACGCACCGACGGTGTAGCCGAACCGGTGCGGCGCGCCCAGCAGGTCCTCGTTGATGCGGGGAAACTCCTGCGGCTGGTCGTCGCGGCATTCGGTGGCCACGGCCCCGGTCGCCAGGTTGATGTTCCAGCGGTCCAGCGTGGGCGGGGCCTCGCCGGGACCGCGCCGGTCGCGGTCGAACATCCGCTCATAGCGCACCACGTCGAGCACCAAAACCTCGGCCCCGCCCCGCATCTCGGAGTAGGCGTTGAGCGGGTGGTAGACGTAGCACGGTTCGATGTCGAACCAGCGAATGTCCTTGTTGGCGCCCTCGCGTGGCATCACCCCGATGCGCGCCGGGTAATTCGGGTTCCAGGCATACGGCATCCGGTCGGAGTGCTTGGGGCTGCGGTTGGTCGCCACCGTGACCGGGCTCGGCAGCCGCACGCGTCCGATCAGCGACTGCATGGCCAGCCGGGCCGGCGCGCTCAGCCAGCGCGGCATGTGCACCGGCAACACCTGGATCGGGTCGAAGGTCACCGGCAGGTCGTAGATCACGACGTATTTGTCGGTCAGCGAGAAGTCGTGCATCATCGGCGAGCCCGACACCTCGATGTCGACGGTGCGACGGGCCCGCCCCCGGGTGTCGATCACCGAATACTGCACGGTCCGCCCGCGCGCGAATGAGTAAGAGACAGCGTGCAATTCGCCGGTGCGCGGGTCGCGATGCGGGTGGGCGGTGTAGCCGCCGGCCAGGGTGCCGTCGAAGTCGCACGTCCCGACGGTGTCCAGCTCATCGGTGAGCTCGTAGTTGGCCACCCCGCCCTCGACCAGCGCCAGGGTCCGCCCGGCGTGGGTGAGGACGTTGGTGTTGGCGCCCAGCGAGAGCATGCCCGCGCGGGGGTCGAGCCGGCCCGGCGCCCGCTCGCCCAGGGCGGCGCACAGCGACAGGCTGCGCACCCAGCGGTTGCGGTACCAGCGGGCCTTGCCGTCGCTCAGCGCGACGCCGTGCACCATCCCGTCGCCGCTGAACCAGTGATACGTGGCGGGGTCCACCTCTTCGGCGGGGTTGGGTCCGTTGCGCAGGTAGCGCCCGTCGAGGTGTTCCGGGATGCGCCCGGTGACCGGCAGGTCGGTCGCGGTGACCTCGGCGGCCACCGGCGCCAGCAGGCCCTCGAGATAGGGGTTCCGGGCTTCGGCGGTTTGCGTGGACGTCATCTCCGAGCTCCTATAACATTGATATGACGTTGTTATAGGAACCGTACGCCGCCGATGGGAAGATGGCAACGATGACCGCAGAGGTTGCACAGCCGCAGCGCAACGTGCGCGACGAGATGCTGGCCGTCGCGGTCGACCTGCTGCACGAACACGGCCCGGACGCGTTGCAGACCCGCAAGATCGCCGGCGCGGCGGGAACCTCGACGATGGCGCTGTACACCCATTTCGGCGGGATGCGCGGGCTGATCGCCGAGGTGGCCGAGGAAGGCCTGCGCCAGTTCGACGCCGCGCTGACGGTGCCGCAGACCGCCGACCCCGTCGCGGACCTGTTCGCCACCGGCGCGGCCTACCGGCGCTACGCGATCGAGCACCCGCACATGTATCGGCTGATGTTCGGCAGCACCAGCGCGCACGGCATCAACGCGCCGGCGGGCAACGTGTTGGCGCTGACGGTCGCCGAGATCGAGCGGGACATCCCCAGCTTCGCCCACGTCGTGCGGGCGGTGCAGCGATCGATGCGGGCGGGCCGGATCACCGTCGGCACCGCCGACGACGACCTCGCGGTGGTCAGCACGGCGGCCCAGTTCTGGGCGCTGGTGCACGGGTTCGTCATGCTCGAGCTCGCCGGCTTCTACGGCGACGACGGCGCGGCGGTCGGCTCGGTGCTCGGCTCGATGAAGTCGAATCTGCTTGTCGCCCTGGGCGATTCACCAGAACGCGCGAAACGGTCCCTGCGGCTGGGCTGAGCGCACGAAACCCCCGGAAGGTCGCTTCCGGGGGTTTCGTGACGTCGGGCTACTTGACGGTGACGGTGGCGCCGGCGGCCTCGAGCTTGGTCTTGGCCTCGTCGGCGGCCTCCTTGGCCACCTTCTCCAGCAGCGGCTTGGGCGCGCCGTCGACCAGGTCCTTGGCCTCCTTGAGGCCCAGGCCGGAGACGATCTCGCGGACCACCTTGATGACGCCGATCTTCTTGTCGCCGGCGGCCTCGAGGATGACGTCGAACTCGGACTGCTCCTCGGCGGCCTCGGCGGGCGCGCCACCGGCGGCCGGACCGGCCGCGGCGACGGCGACCGGAGCGGCCGCGGTGACCTCGAAGGTCTCCTCGAACTTCTTGACGAAGTCGGAGAGCTCCAACAGGGTCATTTCCTTGAAGGCGTCGAGCAGGTCGTCGGTAGACATTTTCGCCATGGTGTGTGGGTCCTTCCTGGTTTGGGTTTGGGGTTATTCGGCTTCGGCCGGGGTTTCAGAAGATTCCGTGGGCGTTTCCGAAGCTGGTTCCGGGCCGGGCTCCGCCGCCTCGGGGGCCGCAGGCGCTGCCGGGGCTGCCGGGGCTGCCGGGGCTTCAGCGGCCTTCTTTTCCTGCAGCGCGGCCGCCAGGCGGGCGACCTGCGAGGCCGGGGCGTTGAACAGGCCGGCCGCCTTGGCGAGGTTGCCCTTCATGGCGCCGGCCAGCTTGGCCAGCAGCACCTCGCGCGACTCCAGGTCGGCGATGCGCTCGACCTCGGCGACGGTCAACGCGCGACCGTCCATGTAGCCACCCTTGATGACCAGCGCCTTGTTGTCCTTGGCGAAGGTCTTGATGGCCTTGGCGGCGTCGACGGGCTCGCCGGTGACGAACGCGATGGCGGTCGGCCCGGCGAACAATTCGTCGAGACCCTCGACGCCGGCCTCCGACGCCGCCCGCTTGATCAGCGTGTTCTTGGCGACCGAGTACGTGGCCGACCCGCTCAGCGAGCGGCGCAGCTCGGCCAGGTTGGCCACGGTCAGACCGCGATACTCGGTGATCAGGGTGGCGGTCGCCTCCCTGAACTGCTCGGCGATGTCGGCGACGGCGGTGGCTTTGTCAGCCTTGGCCATGCGTACCTCCTGAAATGAAAGCCATGCGACGTGTCGTCTGTGATCACCCGAAAACGACGAACGCCCCGGCGCAGGATGCGGCCGGGGCGTGAAAAACGCCGGCGCGTGCCGGCGCTGCTGCCTCGTCCTCCTGCGTGGGCCGCCGGGATGCTCCCGGACCTTCAACCGATTGCTCGGTGACCGACGGTCTTCGGTGGATCGGCAACCAGGATAGCCTGGCCGTCCCCCGTCAGCCAAAACGGCGGCGTTCGGCGGCCGCTCAGCCCAGACCGGCCAGCCGGGCCGCGCCGACCAGGCCGGCCTGGCCGCCGAGTTCGGCGGGCACCACCCGCAGCCCGGCCACGAAGTCCAGGCGGGCGTATTCGGCCAGCTTCTCCCGTAACGGGTCGAAGAGCAGGCCGCCGGAGTTGGCGACCCCGCCCCCGATGACGACGAGGTCCAGGTCGCAGACGGCGCCTACCGAGGCGATCATCGCCGCCAACGCGGTGGCGCCCCGGCGAAACGCCCGGCCCGCCAACGCGTCCCCGGCCGCCGCCGCGGCGGCCAGCTCCCGCGCGCCCGCCGTCGGCGGCGCGGACCAGCCGTTGGCCCGCGCCCAGCGCACCATCGACGGCCCGGACGCGATGGCTTCGACGCAGCCGCGGCCGCCGCAGACGCAGGGCGGCCCGGCGTCCTCCACCACCACGTGCCCGACGTGACCGGCGTTACCGGTGCGGCCGGTGTACGGGATCCCGCCGAGCACGAGCCCGCCGCCCACGCCGGTGGACACCACCATGCCCAGCATGAAGCCGGCGTCGCGACCCGCGCCGCGCCAGTGCTCGCCCAGCGCCATGCACAGCCCGTCGCCGCCGAGCCGCACGGGCACCCCCGGCACCGCGGCCGCGACGCGGTCGCGCAGCGGGAACCGTTGCCACCCTTTGATATTGACCGGGCTGACGGTGCCGGCGGACAGGTCGATGGGCCCGGCCGAGCCGATGCCCACCGCGGCCACGCCGCCGTCGGCCGCGCGCAGCGCGTCCGCGATCGCCGCGTCGACCGCGGCCCACACCTGTTCGGCCGCGCCGCCGCCCGGCGTGGGCCGGATGACCGTGTGCACCAGCGCGCCCGCGGGGTCGGCGAGGCCGGCGGCGATCTTGGTGCCGCCGATGTCCAGGCAGAGGGTGAGCATCGCGATCAGTGCCGGTGGACGTTGTCGGGTTGGCGGGGGTCGCCGGGATGCTCGTAGCCGGGAGACAGCCGCACCAGCTCGGCCCGTCGCGCGTCCAGCCACACGCGGAACGCGCGCCGCCGCGCGGCGCCCAGCAGATGCGCGGCGATCAATGGCCGCACGTCGGCCAGCGGCGGGGAGACCGGCGACGGGGAGCGCCAGCCGTGCGGCCGGCGGCTCGGCTCGGCGAACCGCAGCGGGTTGCGGGCGTGGTACGCGGCCACCTCCTCATCCGTTACGCGCACCGCGGCGGTGACATCGGCGAACAGGGCCCGCGCGCGGGGGTCCGCCAGCGCGGCCGCGGCCACGCTGCCGATTTCCAGCCGGGCCGTCGCGTCGGGCAACAGCTGCGCCTCGCTCGGCGCGGCGCGCCCGCTGAGGCCGCGCGCTTCGGCCTCGGCCGCGACCACCCGCTCGGTCACGATCAGCTGGGTCAGCCAGCGCCGCAGTTGCCGCCCCTCCCCGGTGCCGCCGGCCGGCAGGGCGGCCGCGCCGGGTCCGCCGCGCAGCCGCGCCTCGGCCGCATCGACCTCGTCGACCAACACCGGGGCGCCGGCCACCGTCGCCACCACGCTCATGTCACGCGCACCTCCACCGCCGGGGTGTAGAGCAGCCGGCCGGCGCAGCCGACCCGGACCAGGGCCCACCACCGGCCGGGCTCCAGCCCGGGCGGCGGGGTCACCGAGAAGCGGAGGCCAACGGTGTCGCGGGCGGGCAGCACCGCGCCCACCGCGGCGGGCCCCAGCCACTCCCAGGTGCCCCACGGGCTGATCAGGTGGGCCTCGAGCGCCAGGTCCGCCCCGGCGCGGCTGCCGACCGTGACGGTCAGCGCCGCCGTGCCGCCGGCGGCCAACTCCACGCCGGCCGGCCCCTCGGCGAGGTAGATCAGCTCGGCCTCGTCGCGGGCGCCGACCTCGACCAGGCACACGTCCTCGACGGTCTGGCGCCACGCCTCCGGGATCTGGTCGCCGCCGAGGCGGAGCTGCGCCCGCACGGGGTAGCGCCCCGGCTCGACGCCGGCCGGCACCGACACGGCCACGTCGGCCTCGCGGTGCTCGCCGCCGCGCAGGGTGAGGGGCAGCTCGTCGGGCTTGGCCGACCAGCCCTCCGGACACACCAGGGTGACCGTCCCGGTCACGGTGGCGTCGCTGCAGTCGCTGGCCGCGGTGAGGCGCAGCACGACCTCGTCGCCCGGCTCGGCTTGCACCCGCGCGGGATGCAGGTGAGCGACCGCCGGCAGCCCGCCGAGCGGCGCCGGGCCCCGGTTGTGCAGCCAGTAGCGCGCGTACAACGGCTGGGCGGCCTCGGCATCGGGGGCCAGCGCTCGGGATCGCGCGGGGGCGTGGGGAGCGTCGAATCGGGCCAGCACGGTGGCCACCTGGCAGCCGTGCAGCTCGAGCGGGCGCCGGCCCGCGCCCGGGGTTTCCAGGTCGGCTTCGAGGAGGTCGGCGCCGCGTGGGTCGCCGATGGCGCCGACGTCCGAGCCGAGCGTCACGCCGGTCCCCGACCCCGTCGTCTCCACCAGGCGCAGCGCCACCTCGCGCGGGTCGACCGGTCGGGCGCGGCCCGCCGCCAGCGGGTTGCCGGCCGCCTTGAGGGCCGCCAGCTGCACCGCGCCGGCGGGCTCGACGGTCAACAGGGAGCCGGCCGCGGGCAACGGGCCCGGCGCCCGGCCGGTGGCGACGGCGAGCAGCGGGTGGGAGAACTCCGCGCTGCGGGCGGGGACCCGGGCGCGCCGCCAGTCGCCGTCGCCGCAGACCAGCGCGTAGTCGAAATCGTGCGTCCAGTGCTGGAGTTGGAAGTTCGAGCCGTCCGGGGCGGTGCGGCGCGGTTCGTCGATCCAGGTGCCCGAGGGCCAGCCGGTGCAGGAGCGCATCAGCGCGGTGTGCATGGTCCCGTCGGTGTCGACGGCGAAGCTGGGCACGCCCCGGTTGAGCAGGGCGACGGTGCGGTCCTCGAACTCGCCGCCGACGGCAGGCGCCCGCTGGCTGACTGAGATTTCCGCGTCGGCGAGGTCCTCGACCAACGCGGCGATCGCGGCGGCCAGGCTGTCGTCGTCGCGGCCGGCGATCACCAGCACCGGCAGCGCCGACGGCGCGCGCAGGTCGGCGCCGGGCGTCCACACCGCCGCGAGCGGCCTCGCGGCCGGCACCCACACCCGCGCCCGGCCCGTCGCCGCCAGCTGGCGGTCGAGCTCCTCGCGGTACGGCCCCAGCGCCGCGTCGGCGAAGGCGTTGCGGGCCGGTCCGCCCAGCGCGATGCGCACGTCGGGCAGGTTCGAATCGACGTCGAGGTGGCCGTAGCGCTGCTTGGCGGCGCCGCTGCAGGTGGCCGTCACCCCGGCGCGGACCAGCGCGACCATCAGCTCGCGCGCGAGCGGTCCCGACACCGCCTCGTCCGGCGTCACCACCTCGGCCACCGAGATCGCCCGCACGCTGTCGCCGACCCGGACCCGCGCGGCCGAGGACAGGCCGAACCAGCCGTGGGCCGGGTTGTCCAGCGTCCACGGGTGCCGCGCGGTGTCCACCGAGCGCGGGCCGTCGTGCAGCAGGGCGAACCCGCGCCCGACGACGGCGTCGCCGACCTCGCTGACCGGCATGGCGCCCGGCACCGGGCAGGGCCAGCGCAGCCGCACCAGGCGGTCGGCGCCGGTGAACCCGTCGATGGTGGTGCGGCAGTCCAGCCGCGGCACGCCGCGCCACAGCGTCAGGGTCTGGGTGTAGCGCAGCAGGGCGCCGATCCGCCCGGTGACGACGAGCCGCTGCCCCAGCGGGCCGTGGTAGGCCTGCGCGGCGGCCGGCGACTCCGACGAGCACACCACCGGCCCCTTGGGCAGCAGGTGCCACGGGCCCTCGCCCTGCGTCGGGTGCGACGCGTACTCCTCGTAGACGGCCAGCTCGTTGCCCACCCGGTCGGCGGCGAGCAGTTCGCGGCCGTCGCGAACCAGCGACGCGACTCCCCCGCCGCGCGCCGGATCGACCGCGACGCGCAAATGCTCGTTGGCGATCACCGGGCCGGGCACCGGCTCCCAGCCGGTGGGCTCGCCGCCGGGAACCAGCCGGTAGGCCCGCCACCCCAGCGACGGCACGTCACGCGCCAGCCAGGTCACCGTCCGGCCGCCCTGGCCGACGTGCGCGGGCAGCTCGGCGCCGTCGGCGTCCAGCACCCGGGCCCCCGCGGCCAGCGGCGGGTCGAGCCGCGCGGTGACGACGTCGGTGCGCGGCTGCGCCAGCGGATTCCAGACGACGACGTCGCCGCCGACGGTTTCCGACAGCACCGCCAGCGACGCGTCGCGGGCGGCGCGGCCCAGCTCCCAGGCGTCCCGCCAGCCGGTCAGCAGGTCGAGGTAGACCTGGTCGGATTCCGAGCCGGTGATGGCGTCGTGGTGGGCGCCGTAGGCCAGCTGCACCCACGCCTTGGCCAGCGCCGCCTGCGGATACTCGGCGCCACCCAGCAGCCCGGCGAACACCGCGAAGCGCTCGGCCTCCAGCACGGCGTGCTCGGCGGCCCGGTTGGCCTGTTTGGTGTCGATGTACGACACGTCCTTGCCGGTGTAGATCGGGTTCATGTCGCGGGTCTGCGGTGACGGGGCGCGGCCGCGCTCGGCCAGCTCGGCGCGCACGGCGGCGAAGAACTCCCGCGGCAGCGCGCAGACGAACCGCGGCCAGGTGTAGCGCTCGGCCCAGTCGCGGTGGATCGCGGTGACCCATTTGTTCGGCGGCGTGTAGTCGGTGCCGACGGGCAGCAACACGTTGCGCGTCAGCGCCACCTGCTTCAGCAGCTCGAACTGCTCGAGGGTGGCCTCCTCGGCCTCGGCCAGCGAGGTCGACGAGTCCATCCACCAGCCCGCCGAATAATGGGCGGGCATGTAGTGGGTGAGCAGCCCGCGTCCCGACGGTGAAATCCACTCGAACTCGCTGCTGAACTGCATGCGGTTCACGTCGCCGTCGCCCAACGCCGGGCCCCATTGGTGGTGCGGGCCGCGGGCCCACGAGCTCGACGTCAGCCCGGCGTCGGCGGCCATCCCGGGGAATTGCGGGTCGTGGCCGAACACGTCCAGCTGCCAGGCGGTCTGCGGGTGGGCGCCCAGCACGTCGCGCTGGAACCCGATGCCGTGCACCAAATTCCGGATCGTGGTCTCCGGGCCGGTGAGGTTGGTGTTGGGTTCGTTGTACGTGCCGCCCATCACCTCGACGCGGCCCTGCGCGATGAACCGGCGCAGGTCGGCGCGGTCCTCGGGCCGGGTGTCCCAGTACGGCTTGAGGTAGTCCACCTCGGCCAGCACGAACTTGTACTCGGGCTCCCGTCGGGCCATCTCCAGGTGCGCGTGCACCAGCTCGAAGCCGTTGGTCTGCCGCGCGCGCCCCGGCGGGTCCTCGGCCCACTCGCTCGTGTACGCGCCCTGGGTGTTCCACCAGACCGGGTCGTAGTGGAAATGGCTGACCATGAACATGGTCCAGCCGGGCTCGCCGACGACGAATTCGAAGGGCTCGATGAAGTCGCCCGCGTGCACCCGTGCCGCCCGCCGCTCGCCGACCACGGGGTTGCGCACCGCGACCGGCACCTCGACCAGCTCGCCCGCGGCCACCGCCTCGCCGGCCAGGCCGTCGCCGTCCACGCGGACCCGCGTCGACGCGGCGGGGCCGCGGAGCGTGACGCGGACCAGCTGCGACGGCGCGTCCGGCGGCCCGACGAAAAGCTCGGTCGAGCGCGCCGAAACCACCTGCATCCCCGCACTTTACGGCGCGCCGGCGATCTACGATCTGCTAATGCCCGCCCTTGCCCCGCCCGTGGCCGACGAACGCAGCGCCCTGCGCGAATACCTGGCGTTTCACCAGAGCGCGTATTTCGCGATCAGCTACGGCCTCACCGACGAACAGGCCCGGTCCACGCCCTCGGTGAGCGCGCTGTCGATCGGCGGGCTGATCAAGCACGCCACCGGGATGCAGCGCAGCTGGATGAGCCGGGTCGCCGCCGCGCCCGACGCGCCCCCGAAAGACACCCGCCCGTTCGAGCAGATTTCGCAAGAGTTCGCCGACCAGCACGTGATGCGGCCCGACGAGACGCTAGACGGGCTGCTGCGGGCGTTCGAAGCCCAGAACGCCGAATCGCTGCGGCTGGTCGAGACCGCCGACCTCGACGCGGCCGTACCGGTTCCCAAGGACATCCCCTGGTTTCCGAAGAATCAGGAGGCCTGGTCGGTGCGCTGGGTGATCCTGCATGTGATCAACGAGCTGGCCCGGCACGCCGGGCACGCCGACATCATCCGCGAAACCATCGACGGCGCCACCATGTACGAGCTGATCGCGGGGCTGGAGGGCTGGGCGATCAGCGGGTGGGTCACGCCCTGGCGGAAGCCGTGAGCGCCCGGCCGTCACCGAACGTGTAATCAGGGCGGAATTCGGCCCCGAACGTCGCCGTGAGTGCACGCTCGGCGGCCCGAGCGTGGAGTGAGCGCGGTCACAGCGAATTGGAGCTTGACACCGCCGATTTGGCAGACTGCTGGAATGAGTTCTACCAAGCATCGCGAGGTGGCCAGGCTCGACCGGGTGCCGCTGCCGGTCGAAGCGGCCCGGGTGGCCGTCACCGGATGGCAGGTCACTCGCACCGCCGCCCGCGTCGTCAGCAAGCTGCCAGGCAGGGGTCCATGGCAGCAGAAGGTGATCAAGCAGCTCCCGCAGACCTTCGCCGACCTCGGCCCGACGTACGTCAAGTTCGGGCAGATCATCGCGTCCAGCCCGGGGGCGTTCGGCGAATCGCTGTCCCGCGAGTTCCGCGGCCTGCTCGACCGGGTGCCCCCCGCCGACACCGACGAGGTGCACAAGCTGCTCGTCGAGGAGCTCGGCGGCGACCCCGCGGAGCTGTTCGCCAAGTGGGAAGAGGAGCCGTTCGCGTCGGCGTCGATCGCGCAGGTGCACTACGCGACCCTGCACACCGGCGAAGAGGTCGTCGTCAAGATTCAGCGCCCGGGGATCCGCCGCCGCGTCGCGGCCGACCTGCAGATCCTCAAGCGCTTCGCCCAGGCCGTCGAGCTGGCCAAGCTGGGTCGCCGGCTTTCGGCGCAGGACGTGGTCGCCGACTTCTCCGACAACCTGGCCGAGGAGCTGAACTTCCGGCTGGAGGCGCAGTCGATGGACGCGTGGGTCTCGCACCTGCACGCCTCGCCGCTGGGCCGCAACATCCGGGTGCCGCAGGTGCACTGGGACTTCACCTCCGAGCGGGTGCTGACCATGGAGCGGGTGCACGGCATCCGCATCGACGACGTGGCCGCCATCCGCAAGGCCGGGTTCGACGGGGTCGAGCTGGTGAAGGCGCTGCTGTTCTCGCTTTTCGAGGGCGGGCTGCGGCACGGGCTGTTCCACGGCGACCTGCACGCGGGCAACCTCTACGTCGACGATCAGGGCCGCATCGTGTTCTTCGACTTCGGGATCATGGGTCGCATCGACCCCCGCACCCGGTGGCTGCTGCGCGAGCTGGTGTACGCGCTGCTGGTCAAGAAGGACCACGCCGCGGCCGGCAAGATCGTGGTGCTGATGGGCGCCGTCGGCACCGTGAAGCCCGAGGCCCAGGCGGCCAAGGACCTCGAGAAGTTCGCCACCCCGCTGACCATGTCGACGCTGGGCGACATGTCCTACGCCGACATCGGGCGGCAGCTGTCGACGCTGGCCGACGCCTACGATGTCAAGCTGCCCCGCGAACTGGTCTTGATCGGCAAGCAGTTCCTCTACGTCGAGCGGTACATGAAATTGCTCGCGCCCAAATGGCAGATGATGTCCGACCCGCAGCTGACCGGTTACTTCGCCAACTTCATGGTTGAGGTGAGCCGCGAGCACCAGTCGGACGTCGAGGTCTGATGGAGATCCGCGCCGGGAACGCCACCTCGGGCGGCGAGGTGAAGCTGTATTACGAGGACATGGGCGACGTCGACGCCCCGCCGGTGCTGCTGATCATGGGGCTGGGCGCGCAGCTGCTGCTGTGGCGAACCGGCTTCTGCGAGCGGCTGGTCGACCACGGGCTGCGCGTCATCCGGTACGACAACCGCGACGTCGGCCTGTCGACCAAGACCCGGCATCGCGGCGCGGGCCAGCCGCTGCTGACGCGGTTGGCCCGCTCCTGGGTGGGCCTGCCCAGCCAGGCGGGATACAAGCTCGAGGACATGGCCGACGACGCCGCGGCCGTGCTCGATCACCTGGGCATCGAGCGCGCGCACATCGTGGGCGCGTCGATGGGCGGCATGATCGCCCAGATCTTCGCCGCGCGGTTCCGCGAGCGGACGAAAACCCTGGCAATCATCTTCTCCAGCAACAATTCGGCGTTCCTGCCGCCGCCCGGCCCTCGCCAATTGCTGGCGCTGATCAAGGGGCCGGCGCCGAGCTCGCCGCGAGACGTGATCGTCGACAACGCGGTCCGGGTCAGCAAGATCATCGGCAGCCAGCGGTATTTGGCGCCCGAGGAGCAGCTGCGCGCCGAGGCCATCGAAAGCTACGAACGCAGCTATTACCCCTGGGGCGTCGCCCGGCATTTCGACGCAGTGCTGGGCAGCGGCAGCCTCAAACGCTACAACCGGCGAATCGCCGCCCCGACCGTCGTGATCCACGGTCGGGCCGACAAGCTGATGCGGCCGTTCGGCGGCCGCGCGGTGGCCAGGGCCATCGACGGCGCTCGATTGGTGTTATTCGACGGGATGGGACATGATCTGCCCCAGCAGTTGTGGGATCCGGTCATCGGCGTACTGACGAGCAACTTCGCCAACGCGAGCTGAACCAAAATCACTCGGACGAAACGCTTCCCCTGCCATCTCAGTCCGCGTCGCCAAGTTGTACGGTTGTCCAAGGAGGTGGGTCTACCCGATGGCAAAGCTGAAGCCGTATTACGAAGAGTCGCAGGCGACCTACGACATTTCAGACGACTTCTTCGCGCTGTTCCTCGACCCCAACATGGTCTACACCTGCGCCTATTTCAAGAACGACGACATGACGCTGGAAGAGGCGCAGCTGGCCAAGCTGGATCTGGGGCTGGAGAAGCTGAAGCTCGAGCCGGGCATGACGTTGCTCGACGTCGGGTGCGGCTGGGGCGGGGCCGTGGTCCGAGCGGTCGAGAAGTACGACGTGAACGTCATCGGAATCACGCTCAGCCGAAACCACTACGCGCGCACCAAGGCACGGCTGGAGGCCATCGGAACGACGCGCCGCGTCGAGGCCCGGCTGCAGGGCTGGGAGGAGTTCGACGAGCAGGTCGACCGGATCATGAGCTTCGAGGCCTTCGACGCGTTCAAAAAGGAACGCTGGCCCGCGTTTTGGGATTGGGCCTACAAGACGCTGCCCGACGACAGCCGGATGATGATGCACAGCATCTTCACCTACCCGCAGTCGCAGTGGAAAGAGCGCGGCATCCCGATCACCATGTCGGATCTGCGTTTCTTCCATTTCCTCGGGAAGGAAATCTTTCCCGGCGGCCAGATGTGCGGCGAGACCGATATCGTCGATTACGCGCAAGCCAGCGGTTTCGCGATCGAGCAGATCGAATACCTGCGGCCGCATTACGCGCGGACCCTGGACACGTGGGCGGCCAATCTGGAGGCCAATCGGGAACGCGCGATCGCCATTCAGTCCGAAGAGGTCTACAACCGCTTCATGCGTTATCTGACGGGGTGCGCCGAGCTCTTCCGCAAGGGCATCTCTAACGTCGCCCAGTACACGCTCACCAAGTAGCTCCCAGCCGGCCCGGGTTCGCCACGCCCCGCGCCGACGGCCAGGCGATTCACGCTGCAAACGTAGACTTCGGTATCGTTGCACGTCACACCCCGAGCACGTGCGTGGGCAGTAAGCAGTGAACTTCATCCAGGAGAACAAGACGAAAATGGCTGATCAACCGGCTAGCCCCACGAAGATACGGACGGCTCCCGAAGACATTCAGGCGCACTACGACGTCTCCGACGACTTCTTCGCCTTGTTCCAGGACCCGACCAGGATCTACAGCTGCGCCTACTTCGAGCGCGATGACATGACGCTGGAAGAGGCGCAGTACGCCAAGATCGACCTGAACCTGGACAAGCTGGACCTCAAGCCGGGCATGACCCTGCTGGACATCGGCTGCGGCTGGGGCACCACCATGAAGCGCGCCGTCGAGCGGTTCGACGTCAACGTGATCGGCCTGACCCTGTCGAAGAACCAGCACGCCCGCTGCGAGCAGCTGCTGGCGTCGATCGACACCGACCGTTCGCGGGAGGTCCGCCTGCAGAACTGGGAGGACTTCAACGAGCCGGTCGACCGGATCGTGTCGATCGAGGCCTTCGAGCACTTCGGGCACGAGAACTACGACGACTTCTTCAAGCGGACGTTCGACATCATGCCCGAAGACGGCCGGATGACCGTGCAGAGCAGCGTCAGCTACCACCCGTATGACCTGGCCGCCCGCGGCAAGAAGCTGACCTTCGAGACGGCCCGGTTCATCAAGTTCATCATCACCGAGATCTTCCCGGGCGGCCGGCTGCCGTCCACCCAGATGATGGTCGACCATGGCGAGAAGGCGGGTTTCGTTGTGCCCGAACCGCTTTCACTGCGGCCGCATTACATCAAGACGCTGCACATCTGGGGCGACAACCTCGAGGCCAACAAGGACAAGGCCATCGAGGTCACCTCCGAAGAGGTCTACAACCGCTATATCAAGTACCTGCGCGGGTGCGAGCACTACTTCACCGACGAGGCGCTTGACGTCAGCCTGGTGACCTACCTCAAGCCGGGGGCCGCCGCCTAGAAGTCCGCGCCTGTCGGATTGGGGCTGCGTCGTTCGTCGGATAGGTAGAGAGTGGAGCACGGGGCTTCGCTCACTACCCGGAGGTGACGACACCATGCAGTACTTCGCCTTATTGATCAGCAGGGAGCAAGACCGCACGCCCGACGACCCGGCCGCCACGATGGCGGCGTGGCAGAACTTCCACGCCAACGCCGGGTCGGCGATCAAGGCGGGCGACGCGCTGGCGCCGGCCGCCGCCGCGGCGGTCATCACCGGCGGCCCGGACGCGCCGACGGTCACCGACGGCCCGTTCGCCGAATCCGCCGAGGTGGCTTGCGGCTACTACGTATTCGAGGCCGAAAACCTGGACGAGGCGATCGCGCTGGCGCGCGACGTCCCGCTGGCCCAGGTCGGGGCCGTCGAGTTGTGGCCGGTGGTCCACGCGATCGAGCCGACCCGCCGGCTCACCGGAAACGACTGGCTGGCGCTGCTGCTGGAACCCCCCGCGTCGGCCCACACGCCCGGCACCCCGGAATGGGAGGCCGTGGCGGCCCGCCACGCCGAACTTCACGCGGCCGCGGGCGACCACATCCTGGGCGGCGCCGCGTTGCACGACCGGACCACCGCGACGACGGTGCGGGTGCGCGACGGCGAGGTCCTGATCACCGACGGGCCCTACGTGGAGGGCGCCGAGATCGCCACCGGCGTCTACCTGCTCGGCGCCGCGGATCGCGACGAGGCCGTCAAGCTGGCGTCGATGATCCCAGCTTCGACCGTGCAGGTGCGGCAACTGGCCGGCCTCTCCGCGCTCTAACCGTCGCGAATGCCCAACCTGGACGGCGTCTTTCGGCAGGAGTGGGGACCCGCGGTCGCCGCGCTCGCGCGGTGGTCCGGCGACCTCACCATCGCGGAGGACGCCGTCCAGGAGGCCTGCGCCGAGGCGCTGCGCAGCTGGGGCCGCGACGGCATGCCGGCCAATCCCGGGGGCTGGCTGGTGACCGTGGCCCGCAACCGCGCCCGCGACCGGCTGCGCCGCGAATCCGCCCGCCCAGGAAAGGAATTGGCGGCCGTGGTTGACGAGATTCGGGCCCGCACCGATCACACCGATCCGTCCCCCGTCCCCGACGACGAGCTGCGGATGATGTTCACCTGCGCGCACCCCGCCCTGGACCGCCCGTCACAGCTGGCGCTCACCCTGCGGCTGGTGTCGGGGCTGACCGTCACCGAGATCGCCCGCGCGCTGCTGCAGACCGAGGCGGCGATCGGCCAGCGAATCACGCGCGCCAAGAACAAGGTTCGGCACGCCAACATCCCGCTGCGGGTGCCGCCGGCCGAGCTGCTGCCCGAACGCACCCCGCACGTGCTGGCCTGCATCTACTCGGTGTTCACCGAGGGCTATTGGTCCACGGCGGGCCCGTCGGCGATTCGCGACGAGCTGTGCGACGAGGGGATCCGGCTGGCCGGTGAGCTGTGCGCGCTGATGCCGCAGGAGCCCGAGGCGCACGCGCTGGCCGCCCTGATGCTGCTGCACGATTCGCGGCGGGCCACCCGCGTCGACGACAGCGGGATGCTGGTGCCGCTGGAGGAACAGGACCGCCGCCGGTGGGACCGCGGCCGCATCGCCCGGGGGCTGGATCGGCTCCGCCGGGCCGAGGGGTCGACGGGCCCCTATCTGCCGCAGGCGGTGATCGCCGCGCTGCACGCGACGGCGCCGTCCTGGGAGCAGACCGACTGGGCCACCATCTGCGCGGCCTACGACCGGCTGCTGCGGGTCACCGACTCGCCGGTGGTGCGCGCCAACCGCGCGCTGGCCGTCGGCCTTCGCGACGGCCCCGACGCGGGGCTGGCCGCCCTCGACGAGGTGGCGCACGACCCCCGGTTGAGCCACTCGAACCTGCACGCGACCGTGCGCGCCGACCTACTGCGGCGCGCGGGCAGGCCGGCCGACGCCGCCTCCTGGTATCGAAAGGCGTTGGCGCTCAACGGCTCCGAGCCGGGCCGCGAGTTCCTGCGGCGCCGCATCGCCGAGTGCGACGGCTAGGCCTCAGGCCTCCGCGAAGTTGCGCGTGACGGACGGGTCTACCGGGATGCCCGGGCCCGTGGTCGTCGACACGGTGATCTTCTTCAGGTAGCGGCCCTTCGAGGCGGACGGCTTGAGCCGCAACACCTCATCAAGCGCGGCGCCGTAGTTCTCGGCGAGGGCCTTCTCGTCGAAGGACGCCTTGCCGATCACGAAGTGCAGGTTGGCCTGCTTGTCGATGCGGAAGTTGATCTTGCCGCCCTTGATGTCGGCGACGGCCTTGGCCACGTCCGGGGTCACGGTGCCCGTCTTGGGGTTGGGCATCAGGCCGCGCGGGCCCAGCACGCGGGCGATGCGGCCGACCTTGGCCATCTGGTCGGGCGTCGCGATCGCGGCGTCGAAGTCCAGGAAGCCGCCCTGGATCTTCTCGATCAGGTCGTCGCTGCCGACGATGTCGGCGCCGGCGGCCTGCGCCTGCTCGGCCTTGTCGCCCACCGCGAACACCGCGACGCGGGCCGTCTTGCCCGTGCCGTGCGGCAGGTTGACGGTGCCGCGCACCATCTGGTCGGCCTTGCGCGGGTCGACGCCGAGCCGGATCGCCACCTCGACCGTCGCGTCCTGCTTGGCCGACGCCGTCTCCTTGGCGAGCTTGGCCGCCTCCAGCGGGCTGTACAGGTTGTTGCGGTCCACCTTCTCGGCGGCCGCGCGGTATGCCTTGCTGTTCTTGCTCATTGATTCATCCAATCTGGTATTGGGTCGTGGTCGGCGGGCCGAAGCTGGCCCTCCCACGGGGTCGGACTATGCCCGCCTATTCGACGGTGATCCCCATCGACCGGGCGGTGCCGGCGATGATCTTGGCGGCCGCGTCGATGTCGTTCGCGTTGAGATCGGTCTTCTTGGTTTCGGCGATCTCCTTGACCTGGTCCCAGGTGACCTTGGCGACCTTGGTCTTGTGCGGCTCGGCCGAGCCCTTGCCCACGCCGGCCGCCTTCAGCAGCAGCTTCGCCGCGGGCGGCGTCTTGAGCGTGAAGGTGAAGCTGCGGTCCTCGTAGACCGTGATCTCCACCGGGATGACCTGACCGCGCTGGTTCTCCGTGGCCGCGTTGTAGGCCTTGCAGAACTCCATGATGTTGACGCCGTGCTGGCCGAGCGCGGGTCCGACCGGCGGCGCGGGGTTGGCCTGGCCGGCCTGGATTTGCAGCTTGATCAGCCCAACGACTTTCTTCTTCGGGGCCATGAGTGTTCGGTATTCCTTCCGTGACTGGGCTTGATCGCCCGGTTAGATCTTGGAGACTTGGCTGAACGTCAACTCCACCGGCGTCTCCCGGCCGAAGATCGACACCAGCACCTTGAGCTTCTGCTGTTCGCCGTTGACCTCGCTGATGGTCGCCGGCAGCGTGGCGAACGGCCCGTCCATGACCGTCACCGATTCGCCGACCTCGTAGTCGACCTCGACGGTCGGGCGCTCCAGCCCGCCGGCCTCGGCGGCGGCCGCGGTGGTGGCGGCGCCCTTGGCGGCCTTCTTGGCCGCGCCCCGCGGCAGCAGGAACTTGACCACGTCGTCCAGCGTCAGCGCCGACGGTCGCGATGTCGCCCCGACGAACCCGGTGACGCCCGGCGTGTTGCGCACCGCGGCCCACGAGTCGTCGGTCAGGTCCATGCGCACCAGGATGTAGCCGGGCAGCACCTTGCGGTTGACCTGCTTGCGCTGACCGTTCTTGATCTCGGTGACCTCTTCGGTGGGCACCTCGACCTGGAAGATGTAGTCGCCGACGTCCAGGTTCTGCACGCGCGTCTCGAGGTTGGCTTTCACCTTGTTCTCGTAGCCCGCGTAGGAGTGGATGACGTACCAGTCACCGGGCTTGCTGCGCAGCTCCGCCTTGAGCGCGGCCGCCGGGTCGACCTCTTCGGCCGACTCCTCGGGCGCCTCGGCCGAAGTGGCTTCTTCGGTCGTCTCCTGGGCCTCGGTGTCCTCGGCGCGCTCTTCTACGTCGACCGCTTCACCCGCGGACGTGTCACCGTCGAAGGTAGTCACGGTTTAGTCCTCTCTATCTTCTCGCTCAGCCGAACACCAGCAGCACAAGCTTGGTGAGGCCGAAATCCGCGAGGCCGACCAGCGCCACCATGAAGGCCAGGAACGCCAGCACCACCGACGTGTACGTGAGCATCTGCTTGCGGTTGGGCCAGATGACCTTCCGCATCTCCGCAACCACCTGCTTGAGGTAGTTGAAGACGAACACGAACGGGTTGGCCGAACGGTCCCCGGGCTTCTTGGGCTTTTTGGCCTTCTTGGCTTTGCCGCCCTTGGCGGTCTTGTCCTCCTTGGCGGCCTCGACCTCGCCCGCCGATTCTACGTCGGCGTCGTCGCCGGCATCGGCCGCCCGCTGCCGGGATCGTTTGCCGCTGGGGCGCTGCGGCCGCGTCACCACAGCGGTCCGGCCGCCACTCGCGCGGTCGTCCTCCCTGTCAGCGCCGTCGCTTGTGGCGTCGTTGGCAGCTTCGCCTTCGTCGCTCACCGCATGCTCCTTAAGTTTGCTCGTGTCCCGCGGGCCGTCCCGGTGGTGAAGGCCACTATTCCAGTGTCCACCATGGCACGACTTTCAAGTCAGCAGGGGCGACAGGACTTGAACCTGCAACCTGCGGTTTTGGAGACCGCTGCTCTGCCAGTTGAGCTACGCCCCTTCGCGGTTGGCAGGCCAACCTGCGCTTACCTACCGGGGCTTACATGACGCGCGCTCCCCGATTGCTCGAATCCCGGAAAGCGCGCTAATGCTGGGAAAACCCCGAGGTCCGAGTGTACATCGACGCGCGAGTCAGATACTAATTACGCCGTTCTCATGACCTGGCCGGACTCCGGGTCCCATTTGAGGTTCGCCGACTGGTCGGCGTACTGGCTCATCAGCGTGGTGTAGGACTGCAAGACCACCTCGCCCCGCTCGTTCGTGCAGGTGTTCTTGGTGACGACGATGTCGGCGCCGAACCGCTCGTCCACCGAGTGGATGTCCATCCGCGCCCAGAGCTTGTCGCCGGCCTTGATCGGCTTGGAGAACACGAACCGCTGGTCGACCTGGACGATCACCAGGGTTTCCATGCCGATGTCGACGTGCCGGAAGAAATCCAGCTGGACCAGCTTGGCGAAGATGGTCGCATAGGTCAGCGGCGCCACGATCGCGTCGTGACCCAGTTCGGCGGCCGCGTCTTCGTCGAAATGGGCGGGGTGGCGGTTCTTGATGGCCTGCGCGAACTGCCGAAGCTGCTCACGCCCCACCACGAAGTAGTCCGGGTACCGCCAGATCATTCCCCGGATGTCGGTCTTGAGCGCCATGGGCTACGCGAGAATCGCGGACGCGATGGCCCTGCCGAAGATCTTCTTGCCGCCGGTGGTCGCCGTGAGCGCAATGGTCACGGACTTGGTTTCCGGGTCGACGGACTTCACCCGGCCGCTGAAGACCAGCTCGGCGCCCTTGCCGTCGTTGGGGACCGGGACTACCGCGGTGAACCGCACGTTGTACTCGGTGACCGCGCCGGGGTCACCGATCCACGAGGTGACGTACCCGCCGCCGATGCCCATGGTCAGCATGCCGTGCGCGATCGCGGTGTCCAGCCCGACGACCTTGGCCATCTCGTCATCCCAGTGAATCGGGTTCAGGTCACCCGAGACACCCGCATAATTCACCAGGTCCTGCCGGGTCAGCGGGTAGGTCTTCTCGGGAAGCTGGTCGCCCACCTTCACCGAGCTGAACTCACGCAGTGGCATCAGAAAATCCCTCTTCTCCATCCTCACCGGCACGGCCCGCCAGGGTCGTGTAGGTCTCCTGCACGACGTCACCGGCTTGGTTGGTGACGATGTTCTTGGTCACGATGATCTGGGTGCCGTGCGAAACCCGCATCGAGTCGACGTAGACGTCGCAGTACAGCCTGTCGCCCGCCACGATCGGCGCCATGAACTTCAGCACCTGGTCGACCTGCACGATCTTCGCGTCCTGGACGGCGACGTTCGCGTGCGCGAAGAACGCCGTCTGCGCCTGGTAGCCGAACACGCAGATGAACGTCAGCGGCGCGAGCAGGCTCCCGTAGCCCAGGTCGGCCGCCGCCTTCTCCTCGAGATAAAAGGCGTCGTCGTTCTGCACGGCGACCGCGTACTCGCGGATCTTCTCCCGCTCCACGACGTAGTGGTCGGGATAGCGGTAGTGCATCCCGACGATGCTCTCGCTTAACGGCACGGCTCTAAAATCTACCTAGTCAGTGACGAATAATCGGTCGCAGGTTCCCGCTAGCGCGTCTCTCGATGCGCCTGGTGCTTGCCGCAGTTCGGGCAGAACTTCTTCAGCTCCATGCGGTCCGGGTCGTTCCGGCGGTTCTTCTTGGTGATGTAGTTGCGGTGCTTGCACACCTCACAGGCCAAGGTGATCTTCGGCCGTACATCGGTACTGGAAGCCATGACGGTTCTCTCTCGGTTCCTTCTCGCGGGGCTCTCGCCGCGCGTTGTTGTGTTGTAGCGATGGCCGGACTCGAACCGGCGACCTAACGATTATGAGTCGTTCGCTCTAACCGACTGAGCTACATCGCCTCTGACCACCCCAGGGGTCGGGGCCGCCACGCCTGCTCGGCGTCCGCCGAGCCCCCTAACGGAATCGAACCGTTGACCTTTTCCTTACCATGGAAACGCTCTACCGACTGAGCTAAGGGGGCCGTTCACCCGAATCGGCAGTGCCGCGGGCCTAAAAGAGGGTACAACCTGGCCCACAACCGGACCAAACGGGCTTTAGGGAGCGTCGCCGCCGCCGCCGCGACGCAGCTGCCAGGCGCTGAGGTCGCTGAATTCGTCGTACACCTCGTTCGATTCATCGGCATCGGCTTCGGCGAGCAGCGTGCGCAACCCGAGGTTGACGGCCTCGCGGGCGTCGGCCAGATGGAAGCGGCGGATCGCCTCGTCAATGAGATCGACGTCGATCTCGATTTCGACCTTCTTCCTCATGCGCCAACAATACCCATGCCACCGGCGGCCAATCGCTGCTCGCGGGGGGTGTTCGGCAAACTTCGCGGCGGCGCTGCGGGCCGTCGAAGGGCGGGTCCTAGGCTGATCACGTGTCAACAGACCGGCTGTACTTTCGGCAACTGCTCTCCGGGCGCGACTTCGCCGCCGGCGACATGTTCGCGACCCAGATGCGCAACTTCGCCTACCTGATCGGGGACCGCCAATCGGGCGACTGCGTGGTGGTCGACCCCGCGTACGCGGCCGGTGATCTCCTCGACGCGCTCGAGGCCGACGGCATGCACCTGTCCGGCGTGCTGGTGACCCACCACCACCCAGACCACGTGGGCGGATCGATGATGGGCTTCTCGCTGCAGGGCCTGGCCGATCTACTGGAGCGCAAAGCTGTGCCGGTGCACGTCAATGCCCTTGAGGCGCAATGGGTCTCGCGCGTCACCGGGATCGGCCTCGGGGACCTCACGCCCCACGAGAACCACGACAAGGTCAGCATCGGCGACATCGAGATCGAGCTGCTGCACACCCCGGGTCACACGCCCGGCAGCCAGTGCTTCCTGCTCGACGGCCGCCTCGTCGCCGGCGACACGTTGTTCCTGGAGGGCTGCGGCCGCACCGACTTTCCCGGCGGCGACTCCGACGAGATGTACCGTAGCCTGCAGCAACTCGCGACATTGCCCGGCGACCCGACCGTGTTCCCCGGGCACTGGTACTCGGCGGATCCCAGCGCGGCGCTGTCGGAAGTCAAGCGTTCCAACTACGTCTATCGGGCCCGTGACCTCGCCCAATGGCGAATGTTGATGGGCGGCTGAGGCCGCCGACCGAATCGAAGCGGCAACCGGCCTGTGATATAAGCGGAGGGTGGATTCCATGGGGTGGATCCAGGACAGCTGGCACGGAATCACCAACGTCGGGTCCAGCACCTGGATCGCGTGGGCGGCGTGGGCGGCGATCGCGCTCGCGGCCATCACCTTGATCTTCACCAACCGGCAGATCACCCGCAATCGTCGGCTCGCCGCTGAGCAGACCCGGCCGCAGGTCGCGATGTTCATGGAACCGCATCCCGCCGACTGGCACGTGATCGAGTTGGTGGTCAGGAACTTCGGCCAGAGGGCGGCCTACGACATCACGTTCTCCTTCATGAACCCGCCGACGGTCGCCGAATACGAGAACGCCACCGACGGCTACGCCGACGTCGTCGAGCTGCGGCTCCCCCGCGCGTTGCCGGTGCTGGCCCCGGGCCAGGAGTGGCGCATGGTGTGGGATTCGGCGCTCGACCGCGCCGAGATCGGCAGCGGGATCGAGTCCCGCTTCACCGGCACCATCCGCTACTTCGACACCCCGGAGCCCAAGCGCGGTCGGCGGTTCTGGGAGCGCGAACGCCTCCCGCTGGAAACCGAGGTGGTGCTGGACTGGGACTCGCTGCCCCCCGTCCAGCGCATCGAGCTGCTGACCACCCACGACCTGGCGAAGCGGGAGAAGCAGAAGCTGGAGCTGCTGCGCGGCCTGCTCACCTACTTCCACTACGCGAGCAAGGAAACTCGTCCCGAGGTGTTCCGCAGCGAGATCGAACGGATCAACGGTGCCGTGCGGGAAACGCAGGACCGGTGGCGCACCCGCCAGCTCGACGACCCCACCGATGTCAGCCTGCGCTGGAGTGAGGCCGAGGACGACCTCGGCAAACACCACAATCAGCACGCGTGACGGCAAGGAGCCAGCAACCGATGAGCGGCCCGGTCCACTACAGCCTCAAGGATTCCATCGCGGTCATCCGGATGGACGACGGCAAGGTCAACGCCCTGGGACCCACGATGCAGCAGGCCCTGGGCGAGGCGATCGACCGGGCCGAGGCGGACAACGCCGGGGCGCTGGTGATCACCGGGAACGAGCGGGTGTTCAGCGGCGGGTTCGACCTGAAGATCCTCACCTCCGGCGAGGCGCAGCCGGCGATCGACATGCTGCGGGGCGGCTTCGAGCTGTCGTACCGGCTGTTGTCCCACCCCAAGCCGGTGGTGATGGCCTGCACCGGCCACGCCATCGCGATGGGGGCGTTCCTGCTGTCGTCCGGCGACCACCGGGTGGCCGCGCACGCCTACAACATTCAGGCCAACGAGGTGGCGATCGGCATGGTCATCCCGTACGCGGCGCTGGAGATCATGAAGCTGCGGCTGACGCAGTCGGCGTACCAGCAGGCCGCCGGACTCGCGAAGACGTTCTTCGGTGAGACCGCGCTGGCCGCCGGCTTCGTCGACGAGATCGTGCTGCCGGAGATGGTGGTGAGCCGCGCCGAGGAGGCCGCGCGCGAATTCGCTGGTCTGCACCAACATGCCCACGCCGCAACGAAATTGCGCGCCCGCGCCGACGCGCTGAAGGCCATTCGCGCCGGGATCGACGGCATCGAGGCCGAATTCGGGCTGTAGGGAGCTCTCACCGCAGGTATTGGTGGACTAGAACGGCGAACGCGGTGGCCGCCGCTAGCCGCCACCGCGTTCCCTTCGCCTCCTCGTCGCCAGTGTGACACGCGCGCGGCGTGCCGTCACTTCACCCCGCTCCCCGGAACCCCTTGCACCGGTCAGCTGGGCTGGCGGGCGCCGGCTATTCCGCCGACACCCATTGGTAGGGAAGGAATTTCCCGTCCAGGGTCACCACCACGCGATCGCCCGACGGATGCGATTTCTTCTGCAGGTCGACGCTGAAGTTGATGGCGCTCATGATGCCGTCGCCGAACTGCTCGTGAATCAGCTCCTTGATGGCGCCGCCGTAGACCTGCAGCGCCTCGTAGAACCGGTAGATGGTGGGGTCCGTCGGCACGGCGGTGGGCAAACCGCCGCGCAGGGGCGGCGCGGCCAGCACACCGACCACCGAGTCGTCCAGCCCCAGCTTCTCGACGAGAATCGTTGCCAGCTCAGGCGGGATGGGGTGCTGGCCCAGCAGCGCCGAGGTGGTCCACAACACCGGCCGGCCGATCGCGTCCGCCAGCTGCTGCCAGGTCAGGCCGAGCCGAAGCCGCGCCAGCACGATCTGCTCGGTGATCTCATGTCTGTTCATGGACCCCAGCATGCACGCGCGGCCTCACCGGGGCTTCGTCGCGGTGACCAGGCGCGTGGAAAACCACGGACCGCCGTAGTACATCCGCCACCCAAGGTTGCGCCGCCGCACGTTTCGCCAACCCAGCTCCCGCAGGTGCGCGGCGTGCCGGCGGGTCTCCCACAGGTCCGCGACGGCCAGCCGGCCGCCCGGGCGCAGCACCCGCACCGCTTCGTCGAGAGCCTTGCGCCGGCCCGCGCGCGTCGGAATGTTGTGGATGGCCAGGTTGCTGACGATCACGTCGACACTGCCGTCGGCGAACGGCAGGGCGGTCATGTCGCCGGTGCGCACCTCGATGCGGTCGGCGACGTTTTCCAGCGCCGCATTGGCCATCGTGGCGTCGGGGGAGTTGTCCGTCTGGTCGGCGCGCCACAGGTCGACGCCGATAGCGCGGCCCGCCGGCAACCGCTTGGCCGCCGCGATCAGCACCGCGCCGCGGCCGCAGCCGAGGTCGAGCACCGTTTCGGCGCCGGTCAACCCGAGATCGTCGAGTATCCGGTCCCAGACCACAAACTTGCCCGCCCGCGTCGCGTACGCGTAAAGGGCTGCGCTCGAAGCGATTCCGAGGGCCGAACTCGCCGCGAGGGCCGCGGTCACCCGCTTGCCGCGCGCCCAGCTGATCGCGGACCACCCGGCCAGGGCGGCGGTTTGGACGGCGATGCCCATCACCTGCCCGCGCGCCGAAATGGTGTGAAACGACCCGTCTATTCCGTAGTCACCGCGGTGGTCGTGCACGGCAACGAGCTTACGACGGCTGCGGTCACCACCGACCGTGGTGCACGACCTCGGAGAAGGGCCGCCGGTTCGGCTTGCGGATCGGAGCGAGGGGGCGGTCGGCCGGGTACCCGAGGCCGAGCAGGAAGGCGACCAGCCGGTCCTCCGGGACGCCCAGGATGGCCCGCGCCCGTGCCTGGTCGCCCACCGACGAATGCCCGGTGCCGATGCCGAGGTCCGTCGCCGCGATCATCATCGCCATCGTGGCTTGCCCAACGTCGTAGTTGTCGGTGATCACCCGGCGCTCGTCGGGCGGGACGGGCACGACGATCGCGATCGCGGCCGCCGCGCCGGCGATGTGCCCGGCGCCCTGCCAGACCGTCGACAGCTCCCGCAGCCGGCCGCGGTCGGTGACGATCACGAAGTCCCAGGGTTGCCGGTTCTTCGCCGACGGCGCGCGCCAGCCGGCCTCGGCGATGCGGTTCAGGTCGTCCTCGGAAACCGGATCCGGCGTGTACTGCCGGACATTGCGGCGGGCGCGGATCGCGTCCCAAGCCTCCATGCGCGCGTCCTCCTGTAGCTTTTCGGCCAATTTCGCTGTCAACGGGGGTATGGTCGTCCGAATTCCCCGGATGTGCCCGCTCGAGTTTTCATTCCGGCAGTTGCGGGAAGCCATGGTGAACCAGCTGCGCCGCCCACTCGTGTACCAGCTGAATGGCCCCGATTCAGGAAGGCGCATTTGCCGGCATGACCGAAAACCTGACGCCGCATTTCGAGGATGTCCAGGCGCACTACGACCTGTCCGACGATTTCTTTCGGCTGTTCCTCGACCCCACGATGACCTACAGCTGCGCCTACTTCGACCGGATGCGCGACATCCCCCTCGAAGAGGCGCAGCTGCGCAAGATGGACCTGTCGCTCGGAAAACTGGGCCTGCGGCCCGGCATGACGTTGCTGGATGTCGGCTGCGGCTGGGGCGGCACGATGCGGCGCGCGATCGAGAAATTCGACGTGGACGTGGTCGGGTTGACGCTGTCCCAGCATCAGGCCGCGCACGTGCAGAAGATGTTCGACGCGATGAACACCACGCACCGCAGGCGGGTCCTGCTGCAGGGCTGGGAACAGTTCGACGAGCCCGTCGACCGGATCGTCTCCATCGGCGCGTTCGAGCACTTCGGCTATGACCGCTACGACGATTTCTTCCAGCGGGCCTACAGCCTCCTGCCCGACGACGGGGTGATGCTGCTGCACACGATCACCATGCTGCCCCCGGAGCAGATCGTCGAACGGGGCCTGCCGATGACCGAAGAGCAGACCAGCTTCAACGAATTCATCGCCTCCGAAATCTTCCCGGGTGGCCAGCTGCCACCGATCGAGATGGTCGAGTTCCACGCGTCGAAGATGGGTTTCAACCTGGCCCGCAGGCAGTCGCTGCAGCTGCACTACGCTCGCACGCTCGACCTCTGGGCCGCGGCGTTGGAGGCGCACCACAGCGAGGCGGTCGCGATCCAGTCCGAAGAGGTCTACCAGCGCTACATGCGGTACCTGACGGGTTGCGCCAACGCCTTCCGCGACGGCTACATCGACGTCAACCAGTTCACGCTGGCCAAGTAGGCCCAACCAGCCACTCCTGTCGGTGGCCGGGGCTATCGTGGCACCGCGATGTCGCTTCATCTCCACCGTGCCGAGCGCACCGACCTCCTTGCCGACGGCCTGGGCGCCCTGCTGGCCAACCCGCCGACCGACCCGTTCGCGGAGGAGCTGGTGCTGGTGCCGGCGCGCGGCGTGGAGCGCTGGCTCAGTCAGCGGTTGTCGCACGTGCTCGGCCGCGGCCGCGGCGACGACGGGGTGTGCGCCGGGGTGGCGTTCCGCAGCCCCGGCTCCCTGATCGCGGAGCTCACCGGCACGGCCGACGAGGACCCATGGTCGGCCGACGCGATGGCCTGGCCGTTGCTGCGGGCCATCGACTGCTCGCTGGACGAGCCGTGGTGTCGCACCCTGGCAACACATTTGGGCCACTTCGCGCCGACGGAGACGGAGGCCGAGCTGCGCCTCGGACGCCGCTACGCGGTGGCGCGCCGGCTGGCCGGCCTGTTCGCCTCGTACGCCAGGCAGCGTCCGCGGCTCCTCGCCGACTGGCTCGCCGGCGACACCGGTGACCTCGACCCCGACCTGGCCTGGCAGCCGGAGCTCTGGCGGGCCCTGGTGGCCGCTGTGCCCGCCGATCCCCCGCACATCCGGCATCAGGCGGCCGTGGCCCGGCTGCGCGAGGGCCGCACCGGCCTTCCCGAGCGGCTGTCGCTGTTCGGACACACCCGGTTGGCGCGCACCGACATTGAGCTGCTAGACGCGGTGTCCGCCCGGCACGACCTGCACCTGTGGCTGCCGCATCCCAGCGACCAGCTGTGGCGCGCGCTGGCCGACACCCGCGGCGCGATCCCCCGCCGACTCGACACCAGCCACCGCGGCGTGGATCATCCGCTGCTGGCGACGCTCGGACGCGACCTGCGCGAACTGCAACGCGGCCTGCCCGCCGACCCGCAGACCGACGAATACCTGCCCGGCCCGGACCGCCCCGACACCCTGCTCGGCTGGCTCCAGTCCGACATCGCCGCCAATGCCGTTCGGCCCCAAGGCCGTAACCTCGCCGCCACCGACCGTTCCGTGCAGGTGCACAACTGCCACGGGCCGGCGCGCCAGGTCGACGTGCTGCGCGAGGTGCTGCTCGGCCTGCTGCAGGACGACCCGACCCTCGAGCCGCGCGACATCCTGGTGATGTGTCCGGACATCGAGACGTACGCGCCGCTGATCGTCGCCGACTTCGGGCTCGGCGACGTCGTGCACGGCGCGCATCCCGCGCACCGGTTGCGCGTGCGGCTCGCGGATCGCTCTCCGCTGCAAACCAATCCGCTGCTCGGGATCGCCTCGCAGTTGCTGGCGCTGGCGGGCAGCCGGGCGACCGCCAGCGAGGTGCTCGACTTCGCCGAGGCGGCGCCGGTGCGCGCCCGGTTCGGTTTCACCGACGACGACCTGGAGGCCATCACCCGCTGGGTCCGGCAGGCCAACATCCGGTGGGGATTCGATCAGGAGCACCGGCGGCCCTACCACGTCGACTTCGTGCACAACACTTGGCGTTTCGGCATCGACCGGGTGCTGGCCGGCGTCGCGATGTCCGACGACTCGCACGCCTGGATCGACGCGACGCTGCCCCTCGACGACGTCAGCAGCAACCGCGTCCAATTGGCCGGCAAGTTCGCCGAATTCGTGGCCCGGCTGCAGCGGGTGGTCGACTCACTGACGGGCGCGCGGCCGTTGCGCGACTGGCTGGCCGCGCTGGCCGGCGGCATCGACCTGTTGACGCAAGTCGACGACGCCGATTCGTGGCAGGCCGGCCAGCTGCAACGGGAATTCGCTGCCACCCTGGCCGACGCGGGGGCGCGGGCCGATACGGTGTTGCGGCTGCCCGACATCCGGGCCCTCCTGGACGGCCGCCTCGCCGGGCGTCCGACGCGGGCCAACTTCCGCACGGGCACCCTGACGGTGTGCACCATGGTCCCGATGCGCTCGGTGCCACACCGGGTGGTGTGCCTGGTGGGCCTCGACGACGGGGTGTTCCCTCGGCTCGGCGTCGTCGACGGCGACGACGCGCTGGCCCGTGACCCGATGACCGGCGATCGCGACATCCGTTCCGAGGACCGGCAATTGCTGCTCGACGCCATCGGCGCGGCCACCGAGAAGCTGGTGGTCACCTATACCGGCGCCAACGAGTACTCGGGCCAGGCGCGCCCACCGGCGGTGCCGCTGGCCGAGCTGCTGGACACCCTGGACATCACCACGATGGGCAAGGTGCGCGACCGCGTGGTCGTCGCGCATCCGTTGCAGCCGTTCGACGTTCGCAACGTCATCCCGGGCAGGCTGGTGCCAGAGGTCCCGTTCAGCTTCGACCCGACGGTGCTGCGGGCGGCGCGCGTGGCCTCGGGCGAGCGTCGGAATGCGCCCAAGTTCATTTCCGGGCCGCTGCCGCCCCCACCCGCGGACGACGTCATCGTCGCCGACCTCGTCGCCTTCTTCAAGGACCCGGTCAAGGGTTTCTTTCGCGCCCTGGAGTTCACGCTGCCGCGGGATGTAGACGGCGTGCAGGACGCCATGCCGGTCGACCTCGACGGGCTCGAGGAGTGGACGGTCGGCGACCGGATGCTGGGCGACATGCTGCGGGGCTGGGCCCCGGACGACGCCCGGCAGGCCGAGTGGCGGCGGGGCACGCTGCCGCCGGGCCAACTGGGATGGCGCGCGGCGACCGAGATCCGCGATCAGGCCGCCCTGTTGGCGGCCGCCGCGCGGGAGCACCGCCGGGCCGATGCGCGCGCGTACGACGTCGACATCGATCTCGGCGGGGGGCGGCGGCTCACGGGCACCGTGTCCCCGGTGTACGGGGAGCGGCTGGTGTCGGTGACCTACTCCAGGCTGGACGGCAGGCACCTGCTCGAGTCGTGGATTCCGTTGCTGGCGTTGACCGCTCACGACCCCGGCCGCGACTGGTCGGCGGTGTGCATCGGCCGCCGCAAGCGGGGCACCGCCCCGCGGGTGGAGGCGCTGGGACGGCCGCACGACGACGCCGCGGCGGCGCTGCGCGAGCTGGTGGCCATCTACGACGCCGGGCGTCGGGAGCCGATTCCGTTGCCCGTCAAGACGTCCTACGCGTGGGCGGCCGCGCGGCACTGCGGTGACGATCCGCTGCGCGAGGCGGAGCATCGGTGGAAGTGGGAGCGCGAGGAGCCCACCCACCTGCGGGCCTGGGGCAAGAACACCCGGTTGGCCGACCTGATGCGGCCCGTGCGGCCGGGCGAGGAATGCGACGGCGAAGACAATCGGCTGGGCGCGTACGCCGCGCGGGTCTGGCTGCCGATGCTGCGCGCGGAGGGCAGGCCGTGACCCAGGTGATCGCGCGCTTCGATCTGCTCGGCCCGCTGCCCGCCGATCGGTCCACCACGGTGTTGCAGGCCAGTGCGGGCACCGGCAAGACGTTCGCGCTGGCCGGCCTGGTGACCCGCTATATCGCCGAGGGCGCGGCGACGCTGGACCAGATGCTGCTCATCACGTTCGGCCGGGCCGCCAGCCAGGAGCTGCGCGAGCGCGTGCGCGGCCAAATGGTGGAAGCTGTAATGGCTTTCGACGATCCGTCGGCGTGCGGCGACAACGAGTTGGTCGCCTACCTGCTGGCCGGCGGCGACGACGAGCGCGCACTGCGCAGGCAGCGCCTGCGCGACGCGCTGGCCGGCTTCGATGCGGCGACCATCGCCACCACGCACCAGTTCTGCCAGCTGGTGCTGAAATCGCTGGGCGTGGCCGGCGACACCGCCGCGAACGTGACGTTGCTCGAGAGCCTCGACGAGCTGATCGTCGAGATCGTCGACGATGAGTACCTCGCCCACTTCGGGCGCGAGCGCAACGACCCGGCGCTGGCCTACCGCGAGGCGCTGCGCCTGGCGCGCGAGGTCGTCAGGAACCCGTCGACCGAGCTGCGCCCACTTCACCCCGAACCGGGTTCGCGTGCCGCCGTCTGCGTCGCTTTCGCGAAAGACGTTCTGGCGGAACTGGATACCCGCAAGCGGCGAATGGGCGTCCTCGACTACGACGACCTGCTGAGCCGGCTGGCCGATGCATTGGCCACCGAGGACTCCCCGGCGCGGGTGCGCATGCACCACCGCTGGCCGATCGTCATGGTCGACGAGTTCCAGGACACCGATCCGGTGCAATGGCAGGTGATCGACCGCGCCTTCAGCGGGCGCTCCACCCTGATCCTGATCGGGGACCCCAAGCAGGCCATCTACGCGTTCCGCGGCGGCGACATCGTGACGTACCTGCGAGCGGCAGAGACGGCCGGCGAGCGCAAGACGCTGGCCACCAATTGGCGCAGCGATGCGGCGCTCATCGAGCGCCTGCAGGTGGTGCTGCGCGGCGCCCAGCTCGGCGACCCCGAGATTGTGGTGGACGACGTCGAGGCCTACCACCGCGGGCACCGGCTCGCCGGCGCCCCGCACAATGATCCGTTCCGGCTGCGGGTGGTGCGACGAGAGACGCTGGGGCGCAGCGGGATCCAGAACCTGCCGATCGACGACCTGCGGGCCCACATCGGCGCCGACCTCGCCGCCGACATCCGCGCCCTGCTCGCCGGCGGCGCCACGTTCGCCGGCCGGCCGGTGCAGGCCCGTGACATCGCCGTGATCGTGGAGAAGCACAAGGACGCCGCCGCCTGCTTCAGGGCGCTGTGCGACGCGGGCGTGCCCGCGGTCTACACCGGTGACACCGACGTGTTCGCCTCGGACGCCGCCGAAGACTGGCTCTGCCTGCTGGAGGCGTTCGACCAACCGCACCGGCCCGGTGTGGTGCGCGCCGCGGCGGCCACCATGTTCTTCGGCGAGACCGCCGAATCGCTGGCGGCCGGCGGCGACGCGCTGACCGATCGGGTCGCGGAAACGTTGCGGGAGTGGGCCGGCCACGCCCGCGAACGCGGCGTCGCCGCCATCTTCGAGGCCGCACAGCTTTCGGGCATGGCGGATCGCGTGCTGTCCGCGCACGGCGGCGAACGCCAGATGACCGACCTGGCGCACATCGCGCAGTTGCTGCAGGAGGTGGCGCACCGAGACCGTTCCAGCCTGCCCGCGTTGCGCGACTGGCTGCGCCGCCAGCGCGAGGAGCGCGCCGGCGCGCCCGAACGCAACCGGCGCCTGGACAGCGACGCGGCGGCCGTGCAGATCATGACGGTGTTCGTGAGCAAGGGCCTGCAATACCCGATCGTGTACCTGCCGTTCGCGTTCAACCGCAACACCCAGGACCGCGACGTGGTGTTGTTCCACGACGCCGGCGTGCGCTGCCTGCACATCGGCGGCAAGGACACCCCGGACTTCCACGCCGTCGAGCAATTGGGCCGCAAGGAGGACGCCAGCGACGACAGCCGGCTCACCTACGTCGCGCTGACGCGCGCCCAGTCGCAGGTGGTCGCGTGGTGGTCACCGGCGTTCGACGAGCCCAACGGCGGGCTGTCGCGGCTGCTGCGTGGCCGCCGGCCGGGAGAGCCCTTTGTGCCCGACCGCTGTGAGCCCGCGAAGATAACCGACGACGACGCCCTGGCCCGATTGCGTGAATGGGAGGCCGCGGGCGGTCCGGTGATCGAACCGTCGATCGTGGCCGCGGCGCCGGCCGTCCCGTCCGAGCCGGTGCCGTCCAACCTCGACAGCCGACACTTCCACCGCGCCATCGACACGGGGTGGCGGCGCACCTCCTACTCCGGCCTGATCCGGGTGACGGAAACCATCGGGTCCACCGGCGTGAGCAGCGAGCCGGAGGTCAGCGAGCTGGACGACGAGTCCGGCGATGTGCCCTTGTCCCAGAAGGCGTCCGGGCCGGACGTGCCGTCGCCGATGGCGGACCTGCCGGTGGGCGCGAAGTTCGGCACGCTGGTGCACGCCGTGCTGGAGACCGCCGACCCGCTGGCCCCCGATCTGGCCGCCGAGCTTGAGGCGCACATCCGCAGCCACTCGGTGTGGTGGCCGGTCGACGTGGCCCCCGACGCGCTCGCCGCGGCCATGGTGCCGATGCACGACACGCCCCTGGGCCCGTTGGCGGCCGGGCTGACGCTGCGCCGGATCGGTCTCGGCGATCGGCTGCGCGAGTTGGACTTCGAGTTCCCGCTGGCCGGTGGGGACCTGCGCACGGCCGCACCCGACATCCGGCTGGCCGACGTGGGGGCCATGCTGCGCGCGCGGCTGCCCGGTGATGACGCGCTGGCGCCCTACGCCGAGCGGTTGATCGGTCGCCCGCTCGGCGACCAGCCGCTGCGCGGCTACCTCACCGGATCGGTCGACGCCGTGTTGCGGGTGCCCGACGGCGCCGGGCAGCGCTATCTGGTGGTCGATTACAAGACCAACTGGCTCGGCGACCCCGACCGCCCGTTGACGTCCGCCGATTACGACCGGCCGCGACTGGTCGAGGCGATGCTGCACTCGGATTATCCGCTGCAGGCGCTGCTGTACAGCGTTGTGCTGCACCGGTTCCTGCGGTGGCGGCTGCGCGACTACGACCCGGACCGCCATCTTGGTGGTGTCCTCTACCTGTTCCTGCGCGGGATGTGCGGCGCGGCCACACCGGCCGTCGCCGGCCACCCCTCGGGGGTGTTCAGCTGGCGCCCGCCCCCGCCGTTGATCGAAGGGCTGTCGGACCTGCTGGACGGGAGGGCGGCCGCGTGACGCTCGAGGCGATCACCGCCGAGGGCTTGCTGCGCACGTACACCGATGCCGGAGTCTTCGAGGCCGCCGATGTCCATGTGGCGCAGCGGCTTACCGCGCTCGCCGGCGAATCCGACGAGCGGGTGGCGCTGGCGGTCGCCCTGCTGGTGCGCGCGCTGCGGGGCGGTTCGGTGTGCGTGGATCTGCGGACCGTGCAGGAGCAGGTGGACGCCGCGGACCTGCCGTGGCCGGGCACCGACGAATGGATGGCCGCCGTGCGGGCCAGTCCGTTGCTCGGTTCGCCACCGGTGCTGCGGCTGTTCGGCGAGCTGTTGTACCTGGACCGGTATTGGCTCGAGGAAGAGCAGGTGTGCAACGACCTGCTCGCGCTGTCCGTTCCGCGGGCGGGCGGCGAGCTGCCCGCCTTCGAGCGACTGTTCCCGCCCGGCTACGGCGAACAGCGCGAAGCCGCCGAAATCGCTGTGTCGCAGGCGGTTACAGTGCTGACCGGCGGACCCGGAACCGGTAAGACCACCACGGTGGCGCGCCTGCTGGCCTTGCTGGCCGCGCAGGCCGAGCTCGGCGGCCGGCCGCGGCCCCGGATCGCGCTGGCCGCACCGACCGGCAAGGCGGCCGCGCGGCTCGCCGAGGCGGTGGCCGCCGAGGTGCGCAGGCTGGACGCGGCGGACCGGGCGCGGCTGGCCGGCCTGCCGGCCACGACGCTGCACCGGCTGCTGGGTTCCCGGCCGGATACGTCGGTGCGGTTCAAGCACAATCGCGGCAACCGGCTGCCGCACGACGTCATCGTGGTGGACGAGACGTCGATGGTGTCGCTGACGATGATGGCCCGCCTGCTGGAGGCGGTGCGCCCCGATACCCGGCTGATCCTGGTGGGCGATCCCGACCAGCTGGCCTCGGTGGAAGCCGGCGCGGTGCTGGCCGATCTGGTGGACGGGCTCTCCACCCGCGACGACGTGCGGGTGGCCGCGCTGCGCACCCCGCACCGGTTCGGCGAGTCGATCGGCGCGCTGGCCGAGGCGATCCGCACCGGTGACGCGGACCGCGTGCTGGGGCTGCTGAGGGCCGGCGGCGAGCACATCGAGTGGCTGGACACCGACGCCCCGGCCGACCGGCTGCGCGCGGTGCTGGTTCCGCACGCGCTGCGGGTGCGCCAGGCCGCGCTGCTCGGCGCCACCGATGAGGCGCTGGCCGCACTCGACGAGCACCGGCTGTTGTGCGCGCACCGGCGTGGGCCGTACGGGGTGTCGCACTGGAACCGGCAGGTCGAGCGCTGGCTCACCGAGGAGACCGGGCAGCCGGGCTGGTCGGGCTGGTACGCCGGGCGCCCAGTGTTGGTGACCGCCAACGACTATGGGCTCAAGGTCTACAACGGCGACACCGGGGTGGTGGTGATGGGCGACGACGGGCTGCGGGCGGTCATCGCCGGCGCCACCGGGACGATGGGCTTCGCCACCAGCCGGCTCACCGACATCGAAACCATGCACGCCATGACGATCCACAAGAGCCAGGGCAGCCAGGCCGACGAGGTGACGGTGCTGATGCCGCCGGAGGATTCGCGGCTGCTCACGCGCGAGTTGTTCTACACGGCGGTGACCCGCGCGAAGGCCAAGGTGCGGGTGGCCGGTTCCGAGGCTTCGGTGCGCGCGGCCATCGAGCGCCGGGCGGTGCGGGCGACCGGGCTGGCGCAGCGGTTGCAGTCGTCCGGCTAGTCGCGGGTTACACCTAGTGCGCCTTCGCGGCCATCTGCTTGAGCATCGCGTCGTGGATGATGTCGATTCTCGACCTCGCTTCCGCGCACACGTACGGGTCGCGGATCACGGTGAGTTGGTTGTCCTGCTTGGATTCCCCGCCGGTGGACCAGTTGGTCGAACCGGTGATGACGTCGACGCCGTCGATGATCACCATCTTCAGGTGCATGATCGCCGACTTCTCGCTGTGGCCGATGGCGATGCTGTTGCCGATCTTGTCGTTGAGCCACGGGGCCAGCAGGGCGCGCTCGGACTTACCCGCGGCCTGAGTGGAGTCGAGACTCATTTGCACATAGATGTTTTCGTCGTTCAGCGCCGACTGCAGCACAGAGTTGAGTTCCGCGTCGTCGTAACCGTACATCGCCACCACGATGGTCTTGGCGGCCGACGACAACAGCGCCTTGAGCGCGTCATGCACCCGGTCTACCGGGCTGTAGAACGTTCGGGTGGTGTCGGGATAGCCGGGCGGAAACGGCGCGGCCTTGAATTGATCGAGCTCGGTCAGCGATTTGAGCGCCATGGCGTTTGCTCCTTCCCGGGGCCGGCACCCGAAGAACTCTACGGCGAGCGCGCCCGAGCGGTCAGGCGTTTGGCGGGTGCGGGAGAATCGCCTGCAGCATGGACGACGGCGACGATTCCCCACCGGAGCCCACGGCGTCGCGGCGCACGCACGTCGTGCGGTTGGGCGTGTTCGTCGTGTTCCTGCTCGTGCTGTTCTATCTGGTGGCCGTCGCGCGGGTGATCAACGTCGACGAGGTGCGGCACGTGGTGTCGGCGACGGGCCCGGCGGCGCCGGTCACCTACGTCGTGGTGTCGGCCGTCTTGGGCGCCCTGTTCGTGCCGGGCGCGGTGCTGGCCGCGGCCAGCGGCCTGCTGTTCGGTCCGCTGCTCGGCGTCTTCGTCACCCTGGGCGCGACGGTGGGGACCGCGGTCGTCGCGAGCCTCATCGGCCGCCGGGCGGGCCGGGACAGCGCGCGGGCGCTGTTGGGGCCCAACCGGAGCGACCGCATCGACGCGCTGATCGAGCGTCGCGGGCTGTGGGCCGTCGTCGGTCAGCGCTTCGTCCCGGGCATCTCCGACGCGCTCGCCTCGTACGCGTTCGGGGCGTTCGGAGTTCCGTTGTGGCAGATGGCCGTTGGCGCCTTCGTCGGGTCGGTTCCGCGAGCGTTCGTCTACACCGCGCTGGGCGCCTCGATCGGCAACCGCTCGTCGGCGTTGGCGTACGCGGCCATCGCCGTCTGGTGCGTCACCGCCATCGTCGGCGCGTTCGCGGCGCGGCGCGGATACCGGCACTGGCGCGCCGGCCACCGCGAGGAAGCGGATCCCCGCTAGCCGCCCGGCCGCTCGGCCGCCACGAACAGGTTCCCCGGCACCGCGTCCTTGACCTCGTCGGCTGCCGCGCGGCCGTAGCCGGCCATCAGCTCGTCGGACGGGGTGACCGTGACGCGCCAGCCGTGACGACGGAACCAGTCGCCGACGTCCTCGCGCTCCTCGAAGTACCACAGCTCGTCGGTCCTCGGCACCTCCCGGTCCGGGTCCACCCGCGCCATCAGCGCCCGCACCCGGTCCATCCGCTCGCGGCGCCTGGCGCGGAACTCCGGGTCGAGGAACTTCGGCCCCAGCGCCTCCACGGCCACCCGGCTACCGGGGGCGGTGAGCGCGTGCACGCGGTCGAACAACAACTCCTGGGCCGCGGCCGGCAGGTATGGCATCAGGCCCTCGGCCGACCACACGCTGGGCGCCGACGGCTCAAACCCGGCCTGCCGCAACGCCGTCGGCCAATCGTGGCGCAGATCCACCGGGACCGCGATCCGGTTGCACGCGGGCTGCGCCCCGTGGTCGGCCAGCGTGGACAACTTGAAGTCCAAGACCCGGGGCTGATCCAGCTCGTAGACGGCTGTGCCGTCCGGCCACTGCAACCGCCACGCCCGCGCGTCCAGGCCGGCGGCCAGGATCACCGCCTGACGGATGCCCGCCCGCGTCGCGGCGAGGAAGAACTCGTCGAAAAAGGCTGTGCGCGAAGCCATGTAGCCGACCATCGCCTGCATCTGCAGCGGCAACTGGGGTTCGGCCTCGACGAGCTCGTCCGGCAGCTGCGGGGCCGAGTGCCAGTTCCACACCCCGTCGCCGGCGGCGTCGAGGAAGACCTGTGCGAACGGATCGGTGATCAAGGGGTTCTCGCTTCGCGTCTCGGCCGCCCGGGCCGAAGCCACCCCCAGCGCCGTCGCCCCCACGCTCTCGGTGATCTCCCAGCTGTCGTTATCGGTTCTGCCCACGCTCATGCCCTCCGATTCGCTAGCTCGCCTACCTACCCGACCCTACGCGCGCCGGGCGGGTGGCCGCTGTCGCGGAACCGGGCATCGGCGTTAAGTTGTCGGCGAGCCGGCGAGCGGGGTCAGCCAGCGGCGCCGAACGGATCCGAAGGATCATTACCACATGCGAGTCGACGGGCGCGAGATCAGCGTTTCCGGCAGCTTGCTGCAGCCGCTGACCCGGCGCACCAACGACATCCTGCGCCTGGCGGCGAGCGTGGTCTTCCTCGCGGTGGTGATCACCAGCTCGCTGATCACCCGGCCGCAATGGGAGGCGCTGGAAAAGTCCATCTCCCAGATCGTCGGGGTGCTCTCCCCCCGACAGTCCGATCTGGTCTACCTCGGGTACGGCGTGGCCATCCTGGCCCTGCCGTTCATGATCTTGATCGGCCTGATCGTCGGGCGGCAATGGAAACTGCTCGGCGCCTACGCGGCCGCCGCGCTGCTCGCGGCGCTACCGCTGTCGGTTGGCGGTAACGGGTTCTCGGCGCCGCGCTGGCACTTCGACCTCTCCGAACGCCTGCAGACCGTGTTGGGCCAGTTCCTCGACGATCCGCGCTGGATCGCCATGCTGGCGGCGGTGCTGACCGTCTCGGGGCCGTGGCTGCCCGCGCGGTGGCGGCACTGGTGGTGGGCGCTGCTGCTGGCCTTCGTGCCGATCCACCTCGTGGTCAGCGCGATCGTGCCGGCCCGCGCCCTGCTGGGCCTGGCGGTCGGCTGGCTCGTCGGCTCGGTGGTGGTACTCGTGGTCGGCACCCCGGCGCTGGAGGTGCCCTTGGAGGCGGCCGTGCGCGCGATGGCCCGGCGGGGGTTCGCCGTCTCGAGGCTCACCGTCATCCGGCCGGCCGGTCGCGGCCCGCTCGTCCTGTCGGCCGGATGCGAGCAGTCCGACCGCGCGGCGGTGATCGAGTTGTACGGCCCGCATCAGCGCAGCGGCGGCACGCTGCGCCAACTCTGGATAAAGCTGCGGCTGCGCGATGCCGAGACCGCTCCGCTGGTGACGTCCATGCGCCGCGCCGTGGAGCATCGCGCGTTGATGACGATCGCCGTCGGGGAGGTGGGCCTGGCCAACACCTCCACAATCGCGGTCGCCACCCTCGACCGCGGATGGATTCTCTACTCGCACAAGCCACCCGACGGCTCGCCGCTGGACCGATGCGCGCAATCCATACCGGTGGACCGGGTGTGGCAATCGCTGCGGGCCCTCAACGACCAGCAGATCGCGCACGGTGATCTGCGCGGCAACGAGATCACCGTCGACGATGGCGCCGTGCTCTTCGGCGGCTTCCACAACGCCGAATACGGCGCCACCGAGGCGCAGCTGCAATCCGACATCGCCCAGCTGTTGGTGACGACCTCGGCCCTGTACGACCCCAAATCGGCCGTCGCCGCGGCGATCGACGCGTTCGACCGGGACACCATCCTGAGCGCGTCGCGCCGGTTGACGAAAGTCGCTGTGCCGCGCCACGTTCGGAAGTCGGTCCCGGATCCGGGCGCCGTTTTGTCGGCCGCCCGCGCGGAGGTGAAGCGCCAGACCGGGGCCGACCAGATCAAGACCGAAACCATCACCCGGTTCACCCGCGGCCAGATCATCCAGCTGGTGCTTTTCGGCGCGCTCGTCTACGTCGCCTACCCCTTCGTCAGCACCGCCCCCACTTTCTTCTCCCAACTGCGGACCGCGAACTGGTGGTACGCGCTGCTCGGGCTGGCGGTGTCGGCGCTGACCTACCTGGGCGCCGCGGCGGCGCTGTGGGCGTGCACCGACGGGTCGGTGAATTATTGGCGGCTGTCATTCGTCCAGGTGGCCAACACCTTTGCCGCGACCACCACGCCCGCCGGCGTCGGCGGGCTCGCGCTGTCCACCCGGTATCTGCAGAAGAGCGGCCTGTCGGCGATGCGAGCCACGGCGGCGGTCGCCCTGCAGCAGGCCGTGCAGGTGATCGTGCACCTGTTGCTGCTGATCCTGTTCAGCGTGGTCGCGGGCGCCTCGATGCATCTGTCGCATTTCGTGCCGAGCGCCACGATGCTATACCTGATCGGGGGCGTGGCGCTGGGCATCATCGGCACGTTGCTGTTCGTGCCGAAGTCACGCAAATGGCTGGCCACCGAGGTGCGCCCGAAGCTCAACGAGGTGACGACCGACCTGGTCAAGCTGGCCCGCGAGCCGCGGCGGCTGGCGCTGATCCTGCTCGGTTGTGCGGGAACGACTCTCGGCGCGGCGCTGGCGCTGTGGGCCAGCGTCGAGGCCTTCGGCGGCGGCACGACGTTCGTGACCGCCACCGTGGTCACGATGGTCGGCGGGACGCTGGCCTCCGCCGCGCCGACACCCGGTGGCGTCGGGGCCGTCGAGGCGGCGCTGATCGGTGGGTTGGCCGCCTTCGGCGTGCCGGCCGCCGTGGGCGTGCCGTCCGTTCTGCTGTATCGGGTGCTCACCTGCTGGTTGCCGGTGTTCGTCGGCTGGCCGGTGATGCGGTGGTTGACCAAGAACGAGATGGTCTGACCCCCCGCGCGATTACTCGCTTCCCGCTTGCACCACGACGAGAATGGTTGACGTGCGCGCGCTTTCGCCGACCTTCGTGGTCAGCGTCGCCAGGTAGTACTCCTCGGGTACCGACCGCGCGACCGTGATGGGTACGTCGATGGATGCCGACCCGTCGGCGGAGAACTGGCCCGCCACCGGCGCCACGGTGATCCCGGGGTCCGAGCCCGACCCGGTGATGGTGTAGCCGCCGGCGGCGGCGATCATCCGTTGGGCGTCGAGTTTCACCGTGCCCGTGCTTCCCGGGGCGATCGTCACGACGGGGCTGGGCACGTTGACGGTCACCGCCGAACCGCCCGCGCCGAACGACGGCGGTGCGGACGATTCGCCTGTGCCCCAATCCTTGTCGGGATAGGCCGCGAGCGAGAACGCCAGATCGCCGCCGGTGCGGACGAACGGCTCGGGCAGCGACGTCTGGTCGGAGGCCACGCCGTCGACGCGCAGGCCGCTGATGTATTTGAGGGGGTGCGGGCCGGACGCCCCGGGCGCCGACATCCGAATGGTCTTGCCGCCGGGAAGCGAGATCACCACGCGATCGAACAGCGGTGCGCTCAGGGTGAGGATCGACGTTCCGGGAGTGCTGGGGTACAACCCGAGCGCGGCCCAGACGTACCAGCTGGCCATCGCCCCCAGGTCGTCGTTGCCCGGCTCGCCGTCGGGCGTCGGGCCGAACAGGCCCCGCACCCGGTCGACCGTGCGCTGGGTCTTCCACGGCTGACCGACGTAGTTGTACAACCACGGCACGCCGAACCCGGGCTCGTTACCGGCCCACAGGTAGGGCTCGTTGGGGCCGACGTTGAGCTTCTTGGTGAAGTTGTCGAGCCGTGCGGCGACGGCGTCGCGGCCGCCGAGGGCGGTCACCAGGCTCGCGACGTTGTGCGGCACCCACCAGACGTATTGCGCGGCGTTGCCCTCGTCGAATCCGACCTGGCCGAAATCCGAGGGCGACACCACGAACGCCGGGCCGGCGCGGAAGAAGCTGGTCCAGTTGCGGGGCGAGATGTAGCGGGTGGTCGGGTTGAACAGGTTCTGCCAGTACTGCGACCGGTCCTGGAATTCCGCGGCCGTCGCCGTGTCACCGAGCGAATCGGCGAACCGCGCGATGGCGAAGTCGTCGACCGACCATTCGAGGGTGACCGACGCGGCGGCGATCCAGCCGTCGGTGCGGAATTGATACGAATACGGCGCGTAGCCGAATTGCAGGTACGTGTCGATCCCCGGCCGTTCGACGTAACCGTTAAGTCCCACACCGCCTTTCGTGGCCGCGTCGACCATGTAGCGCAGCGCCGTCTTGGTGTCGAAGTCGGTGGCGCCGAAGGCGTGCAGGTTGACGATGAGCGGTACCACGTTGTCCCCGCTCATCTCGCCGGTCGCGGCGTTGGCGAACGCCCAACGCGGCAGGGCGCCACTTTGCTCGGCGTCGTTGACCAGCGATTGGGCCATGTCGGCGGCGCGATCCGGGAACAGCAGCGCCTGCAGGGCGGCCAGGCACCGGTAGGTGTCCCAGTCGGAGAAGTTGGCGTACTGCGTGCGACCCGTGGCCACGGTGTGAATCGCACCGTCGAATCCGATGTAACGCCCGTCCGCGTCGTTGAAGGTGTTGGGGTGCAAGAGCGATCGGTACAGGGCGGTGTAGAAGGTGTTGAGGTTGTCGGCGTTGCGACCGGCGACGGAGATGCGCGACAGGCTGGCGTTCCAGTCGCGCGACGCCGCGGCGCGCACGTCGTCGAAGCTCCCCGCGCCCTCGGCGGCCAGGTTGGCCCGCGCCCCCTCGATCCCGACGTAGGAGATCGCCGTCCGCACCTCGAGCACCGTCCCGGCCGGGAATTGCACGTATCCGCCGCTGTATGGGGAATTCGCGCCGCGGGCGCCGGGGTAGACCGAAAAACCGTCCCACGTCCCGTAACTGGTGAAGGGCTGGCTGAACTTCATGGCGAAATAGACCGTGTAGGTGTTGTTCTTGCCGCAGAAGCCGCCGCTGGTGGCCCAGCCGGTGATCGTGGTGTTGTCCTCCCCGATTTGGATGGTGGCGCGGGAGTTGCCCGCCAGCGACGCGCCGGAGCGCACCGCCAACAGCGCGGGGCGGCCGTTGCGCGGGTAGCTGAAACGCCCGACGCCCGTGCGGGTGGTGGCGGTGAGTTCCGCCTTGACCCCGGTCTGCGGGAACCGCACCGTGTAGTAGCCCGGCACGCCCTGTTCGGTGTCGTCGTGGGCGATCCGTTCCCAGCCCTTCCAGGGCTGTACGCCAATTCCGTTGGTGGTCGGCAACATTGAGATGTCGCCGAACGCGGCGCAACCCACCGATGCATGGGTCATGCTGAAGCCGGTGGCGCGGGGGTTGTCGTAGTTGTAGCCGGCGTAGTTGCCCACGGTGTCCGGTGAGTACTGCACCATCCCGAACGGCACGGTGGCTCCTGGGAAGTTGTTGATCTCCCCCACCGTCTCGCCGCCCGTCCCGGTGCCGATGAGCGTGGCGACGTGGTCGACCGGATTGGTCACGAATGCGGGGTCACCGTCGTACGCGATGGGCGGCGCCGCGGCGACGAACGCGATGAAGACGACCGACGCCGCCAGCAGCGCGACGAGGGCCCTTCGTGACCGCATACCTGTCTCTTACTGGACAACTCGGTATTGGGTGGGCGTTTTCCGGCCGAATTGGATAACGATTTGCCGGGCGGCCACCCCAAAAGTTCAAAAAAATATCGGCAAAGTCGCACGCCATTTGGGCTACTGTCATTTCGGCGTGGCCGGCGCTGGTACCGGCCCCAATTTTCGGGAGATTGGATTGATGAAACATTTGACGGCAGCAACCATTTCCGTGGCGCTGAGTTTGGCGCTCGTCGGTTGCGGCAACGACCACAAGTCCGGCAGCCAATCGTCGACCTCGACCAGCACGTCCACGTCGACATCCGCGACGTCGTCGGCGACCAGCGCGGCCCCGGCCGCGAAAGCCAAGTACACGATCGCGGACTACGTCAAGGACAACAACATCGCCGAGACGCCCGTGCACCACGGCGATCCCGGGCCGAACGTCGACCTGCCGGTGCCCAACGGTTGGCAGATCAACCAGAACGCCGGCACGTCGTATGGCGGCATCGTGCTGACCCAGCCCACCAACCCCTCCGACCCGCCGACCATCTCGGCGCTGTTCTCCAGGCTTTCCGGCAACGTCGACCCGGCGAAGATCATCCAGTACGCCCCGGGAGAGGTGCAGAACCTGCCCGGCTACCAGGGCTCCGGAGACGGCGTCGCGTCCACGCTCGGCGGTTTCCAGGCCTGGCAGCTGTCCGGCACGTATCAGAAGGGCGGCGCGACCCGGGTCATCGCGCAGAAAACCGTGGTGATCCCCAGCCAGGGCGCGGTCTACGTGCTCCAGCTCAACGCCGAGGGCCCGCAGGCCGATCAGGGACCGTTGATGGACGCCACCAACATCATCGACGACCAGACCACCATCACCACCTGAGGAACGTGACGGCGCCGCGGGGCCCCGCTCCGCGGCGACATCACACCCGAGGAACGCGATTGGCCGTACGGTAAGCGCATGACAGAGCAGTCGTATGCGATAGACGCCGGGCACCCGCCCTCGGCCGTGCTCCGCATCGTCAACCCGATGTTGGGTTTCCTGCTGCGCACTCCGCTCGCCGGGCCAGCCCGCAAACAGCTGATGGTGCTGAGCTTCACCGGGCGCAAGACCGGCCGGCCGTTCTCACTCCCGGTGAGCGCCCACGTGATCGACGGTGACCTCTACGCGCTGACCGGCGCGCCCTGGAAGCAGAACTTCCGCGGCGGCGCGCCGGCTCAGGTCGTCTTCGACGGCAAGACGACCGCGATGCGGGGCGAGCTGATCCGCGACCGCGAGATCGTCTCGGATCTCTACCTGCGCTGCGCGCAGTCCTACGGTGTCCAGCGCGCGCAACGCATGATCGGGCTGAAGTTTCGCGATCAACGCATACCGACGCGCGACGAGTTCGCCGAGGCGGTCGACCGGATGCACCTGGGAGCGGTGCGGCTGACGCCGGCCGAATGACTACGCCTCGGACACCCGTTCGTGCGCGGTGAGCAGGCGCTGGTCGAACCGTGAGCGCGACGCGATGGCCTCCTTGGCCAGCTCGGAGAAGTCCTGCGCGATTTGTTCGGCGAGCGCTCCCAGCTTCATGTTGCGTACCTGGGAAAGCGATCTGAGCAGGTTGAACGCCGCATCCTCGTCGACGCCGTAGACGAGCATCAGCATCCCTTTGGTCCGGTCGATGGCGCCGCGGCGCTCGGTGATTTCGGCCACCTGCGCGCTGATGTTTTCCTCGCGCTCACGGTCGGCGGACGGGGTGACGTCGACGTAGAAGCCGTGGGTGCCGATGACGTCGCCGCTGGCGTCGCAGAATTGATCACCCACCACGACCACTTCGTGCGTGTCACCGCGGGTGTCGACGATGCGATGCCTGGTGCTGAACGGCCCCCGTCGTTCGATCATGTCGTTGATGGTTGCGGCCACCTGGTTGCGATCGTCCGGGTGCTTGTGGCCGATGACCAACTCGGTCGTCGGCGTCACCGTTCCGGGTTCGTACCCGTGCATCCGCTGCACTTGTTCGGACCATTCCCAGCGCTGATCTTCGAAGTGAAAGCGAAACCAGCCGGCGCGCTGCGGGGTTCCGCCCGCGAGGGCCCGCTCGACCACCGGCGTCTGTCCGTCTAGTTGCCAGGCCACAACGCACGCTCCGCGGACGAGTTGGACGGCGACATCTGAAGGACCGCTCGCCGGATGGCGTCGCTTTCCTGCAGCCGAAGCTCCGAGGTGCGACACAGTTCGACGGACCGGTCGACCTGCTGTCGCGCACGTTGCATGGAACTGGCGGCGGAACGTTGCAGCGACCTGGCGACCTCGGATGTCTGGCCCCGACGGCTCGCGGCGTCTCGCCGAACGGTCTCCCGCAGCGCCGCGGTCCGGCGCGCCGATCGACCGCGATGCGCCTTCTGCCGGCACGCCGACGAGCAATACACCGCGTCGGACCGGGCCGAGAAGCCCGCGCCACACACTGCGCACGTAATCCCCCGCATAGCCGTTACGTTACAGCTATCGCGTAGCGCGTTACAGCTATGGCGGGAATTTGCGCCTCAGGCCGGACCGGCGCCGGCGGCGGCGCGGGTTCGGGTGATGACCGGCTGTTCGAGGCCGGCTTCGGCCACCGCCCGCCGCACCGCCTCGTCGACCGCGCCGGTGCGCTCGGCCGGCACCAGCGCGATCACGCAGCCACCAAACCCCCCGCCGGTCATCCGCGCGCCCAGCGCGCCCGCCCGCACGGCGGTGTCCGCGATCAGGTCGATGTGTTCGGTGGTGATGCCGAAGTCGTCACGCATGGACGCGTGCGAGGCGGTGAAGATCCGCCCCGCCGTGACGAAGTCCGAATCACGAAGCGCGCCAACATAATCGAGAACCCGCTGATTCTCGCTCAGCACGTGGCGGGCGCGGCGGGCGTCCAGGGGGTCGTGCACCGCGGTGACGGCGGACGGCCCGCGGTCCTGCACATCCCGCAGCGAGGCCGCCCCGAGATCGGCGGCCGCCCGCTCGCAGGACGCGCGGCGCGCGGCGTACTCGCCGCCCGCGTGGCTGTGGCGGGCGCGGGAGTCGATCAGCAGGAGCGCGACGCCCGCGGCGTCGGGGTCGAAGGCCACCGGCGCGACCGTGAGGTCACGGAAGTCGATCAGCAGCGCGGTGGCCGGCCGGGCGAAGAGCGAGGCCAACTGGTCGAGCAGGCCTGTGGGGGCGCCGACGTAGTCGTTCTCGGCGCGCTGGGCCAGGCGCGCCTGGTCTTTGGCCTCGATGCGCACGCCGGCGGCCGCCGCGAGCGCGCCCAGCGCCGCGCACTCCAGCGCGGCCGACGACGACAAACCCGACCCCATGGCCACGTCGCTGGTGATCCGCATCGCGCCGCCGGGCACCGGGTGGCCCGCCCCGCGCAGCGCCCAGATCACCCCGGCCACGTAGGCGGCCCAGCCGGTCACGCCGCCGGGGGCGGTGTCCAGCGGAATGCGCACCGGGCCCTCGGCGCGGTCGCTGGCCACGCTGATCGCGTCGCCGCCGCCGGGGGTGAACGACACCACCGTGCGCTGCGGCAGGGCGATCGGCAGCGCGAAGCCCAGGTTGTAGTCGGTGTGCTCGCCGATCAGGTTGATCCGCCCTGGCGCGGCGTAGGAGACGGTCAACCCAGTTCCCGCAGTCGCCCGGCCACGCTTTCGGGCGTGACGTCGCTGATGAACGCGTCCATGGCGGACTCGGAGGCCGCCAGGTACTTGAGCTTGGTGGCACTGCGCCGGATCGACATCAGCTCGACGTGGAAGTAGCCGTCGGCCTGGGCGTCGGTGTCGGCGTACTGGTGCAACGCCGAAATGTAGGGCAGCGGTGCCGAATACATCCGGTCGAATCGCCGCAGCACGTCGAGGTAGACGCGCGCGAAGGCGTCCAGCTCGTCGCCGTCGAGTTCGGTGACGTTGCGCACGAACCTGTTCGGGTAGATGTGCACCTCGACGGGCCAGCGCGCGGCGAACGGCACGAACGCGGTGAACAGGTCGTCGCGCGCGACGATGCGGCCGCCGTCGGCGACTTCGCCGGCGAGCAGGTCACCGAAAAGGTTGGTGCCGTGGCGGTTTCGGTGTTCGCGGGCCTGCCCGAGCATGGCGGCGGTGCGCGGGGTCAGATAGGGGTAGCCGTAGATCTGGCCGTGCGGATGGGTCAGCGTGACGCCGATCTCCTCGCCGCGGTTCTCGAAGCAGAACACCTGCTCGACGCCCGGCGTGGTCATCAGCTCGCCGGTGCGGTGCCGCCACGCCTCGACGACCAGCCGGGCATGCGCCGGTGCCAGCCCGGCGAAGGATCCGGTGTGGTCGCTGGAGAAGCAGATCACCTCGCTGCGGCCCTGCCCCGGGACGGACACGAAACCGTCACCGGCGGGCGCGAGCGCCGGGCCGGTGCCGGACAGGCTGGGGAACCGGTTCTCGAACACCACGACGTCGTAGTCCGGGGCGGGCACCTCGCTGGTCAACCCCGTCGGGCCCGGGCAGAGCGGGCACTGGTCCGGGGGCGGCTTGTAGGTGCGGTCCTGCCGCAGCGCGGCGACGATCACCCACTGCCCCGTCGTTCGGTCGAACCGCAACTCGGTACGCTGCCCGTCGCGCGCGGGCAGGGGCCTGCGATCTTCGACGGGCGTCGGGCGGTGCCCGGGCAGCGCGAAGAACAGCAGGTCACGGCCGTCGGCCAGCTTGGCCCGGGTCGGCGCTGTCACGATGTCGAAGACTAGCCGGTGTCGAACTTCGGGTAACCATGACGCGTTCGGCAGGTTGGGAAGGGAGGCCCGTGCTCTACGAGCAAGCCCGCAACTGGCTGATCGGCTCCGATCCCGGTCTGCTGCGGCTGCGCATGGCGACGCGGACGACGGCCGCGCTCGGCTGCTCGCTGCTGGCCCTCTACCTCCTGACCCGGGCGACGGGACAGCCACTGACGGTCGCCCTGCTCGGCGTCGTCATCACCATGGTCGCGTCGCGATCGGTCAACGAACCGGACCCGCGCCAGCAGCGGATCACCATGGCGCTGCTGCCCGTGCCCGCCGCCGTGTCCATCACCGCCGCCGCGGCGCTCGCGCCCCACCCGGTGATCAGTGACGCGGTGTTCGTGGTCGTCGTCTTCACCGCCGCCTACATTCGCCGCTTCGGCGCGCGCGGCCGCGCACTGGGCATGGTCGCGTTCATGTCCTACTTCTTCACGCTGTATCTGCGGGCGAGCGTCTCGGAGCTGCCGTGGATGATCGGGGCGGTCGCGGTGGGCACGGTGTGCACGTTCGTGATGACCACCTACGTCATGCCCGACCGGCCCGAGCGCGTGCTGCGGGCGACCATCCGGGCATTACGGGCGCGGATGGCGATCGTCGTCGACACCACCGCCGAGGCCGTGCGCACGGGCCGCCTCGATGAACGGCGCCGGCGCCGCATGCGGGCCCGCACGCTGCGGCTCAACGAGACCGCGCTGATGGTGCAGAGCCAGATCGAGGACAAGGCCGACCCGGCCATGCTGTGGCCGGGCGTCACGGCCGAACAGTTGGCCCCCTGGCTGCTCGACGCGGAGCTGGCCATCGAGTGGGTCGCCACGGCCGGCCGGCGCGCCGCGGCCCTCGCCGCACAGACCCCGACCGCCATCCCCGCCCCGACCCGGGCCGCGCTCGTCGGCGCGCTGTCAGGGCTGGCGCGGGCGATCCGCCTGCCCGAACCCGACGGCCTTCGGCGCGCCGCCGACCAGGCGCGGCAGCTGCTGGACGCGCAGAACGACGACGATCCCGGCGGCGCCGCGGTGCGCCGCCTCGCCCTGGCGATAATCAACGCCGCCACCGCGACCGCCGACGTCCGGGCCATCGTCGACCACGCCGCCACCGGCGCCCCGGACGGCACGGACAGCGAGCGGCCGCCGGCATCCGACGGCACGGACGCGACCGACGAGCCCGCCGAGGAGGCGCCGCCCGAGGGCCTGCGGCCGACCACCCGGCAGGCCATCCAGGTCGCCGTCGCCGCGTCGCTGGCCATCGTCGCCGGCGAGCTGGTGTCGCCGGCCCGCTGGTATTGGGCGGTGATCGCCGCGTTCGTCATCTTCGCCGGCACCAACTCGTGGGGCGAGACCCTGACCAAGGGCTGGCAACGCCTGCTCGGCACGTTGCTGGGCGTGCCCTGCGGCGTGCTGGTGGCCTCGCTGCTGGCCGGCGACAAGACGGCCGCGCTGGCCGGGATCTTCGTCTGCCTGTTTTGCGCGTTCTATTTCATGACGGTCACCTACAGCCTGATGACCTTCTGGATCACCACCATGCTGGCGTTGCTGTACGGCCTGCTCGGCCAATTCTCGTTCGGCGTATTGATGTTGCGGATCGAAGAGACCGCGCTCGGTGCGGTCATCGGGGCCACCGTGGCCATCGTCGTGCTGCCGACGCACACCCGCGCCGCCATCCGCGACGACACCCGCACGTTCCTGGCCAGCCTGTCGGCGCTGATCGACGCCTCCGCCGCGACGATGTTCGGCGACGACGAGGGCGTCAGCCCGTCGGAGCGGGCGCGCCGGCTGGACCGGGACCTGCAGCAGTTCCGGGTCACCGCCAAACCGTTGCTGGCCGGGGTCGCCGGCCTCGCGGGCCGGCGCAGCATTCGCCGGGCGCTGCGCATCTTCGCCGCATGCGACCGCTACGGCCGCAGCCTGGCGCGCAGCAGCGAGCAGTACCGGGGCCCGGCGGCCTCGGAACCCGTTGCCCAGGCGTTCACGGCCGCGGCGGCACAGACTCGTCGCAACATCGACGCGCTGGCCGCCGCCATCGGCACCGGCCGCGCACCGACCATCGTGTCCGCGGCCGACGACCTCGACGCCGCCGAGACCCTGGCGCGGCAGCGCGAGGGGCCCGATACCCGGCGGTTGCTCACCGCGGTGCATGCGCTCCGCCAGATCGAGCGGGCGGTGGTGACCGCGGCCACCAACCTCGGTGGGCGCGAAACCGCGGCGCCGCCCAGCCGAATCGAGGCGGGCTAAAGGCCGGGCAGGCAGGCCGGGAAGTAGCAGGGTTGGTTTGGCCCCTGGGCCTTTCGCACCAGGTCGAACAGCTCGAACATGGTCTGCAGCAGCCGCATTTCCACGCCGGGCCGCTGCTCCGGCGGCAGGTTCTGCGTGTCGTTGGACACCCTGGTGGCCTGCTGCTGCAGCTGCGTCAGCCGCTGCTGGCGTTGCGCCGGGGTGAGGTTGTCCCAGTTGTCGTGCAGGTCGGACACCTGCTGCTGCAGCTCCGCGACCTCCGCTTCCGGGTCGGCCGGCGGGGCCAAGGGATAGGAGTGGGTCGCGACGGGCGCCGCCGCGATCTCGGCCTGCGCGCAAGCGGCCGTTGCCAGCGCGCCGGCCGCGAGGCCCGCCGCCACTATCGCCGTGATTTTCATGGAGCCTTCTTTTCTTCATTGCTCGGCTTTATGGTGCTGGCAGTAAGCCACGTCGGGTTTGCTACCGATCCCAAGCGCGTCCGAGGAGGAAGCCGATGGCCACGCCGAACCTCCCGCCCGGCTTCGACTTCACCGACCCCGACATCTATGCCCACCGCCTCCCGGTGCGGGAGTTCGCCGAACTGCGCGCGACGGAACCGATCTGGTGGAACGAGCAGGCGCCCGGCGCGGGCGGGTTCGGCGACGGCGGCTACTGGGTGGTGACCAAGCACCGCGACGTCCGCGATGTCTCGCTGCGCAGCGACGTCTTCTCCTCGGCCACCAAGTCGATCGTCCCGCGGTACCGAGAAGACCTGGCGGAAGGGCAGATCGAGGCGGGGCGGGCGTCGATGATCATGATGGACGATCCCGAACACAGCCGGTTGCGCAAGATCGTCTCGCGGGCCTTCACGCCCCGCGCGGTCGAACGGCTGCGGGCCGGGCTTTCCGAGCGGGCGCGCCGCATCGTGACCGAGGCCGCGACGGCGGGCTCGGGGGACTTCGTCCGCCAGGTGGCCTGCGAGCTACCGCTGCAGGCGATCTGCGGGCTGCTGGGGGTGCCGCAGGAGGATTACGACAAGCTGTTCGACTGGACCAACAACATGATCGGCAGCGACGACCCGGAGTTCGCCGGCAACGACGCGCTGACCTCCGCCGGCGAATTGATGTGGTACGCAATGCAGTTGGCGGCCCGCAAGCGGGAGAACCCCGGCGACGACATCGTCACCACGCTGGTCCGGGCCGACGCCGAGGGCCAGCACCTGTCGGAGGCGGAGTTCGGCATGTTCGTTGTCACGCTGGCCGTCGCCGGAAACGAGACGACCCGCAACTCGATCACCCAGGGCATGATGGCCTTCACCGACTACCCGGCGCAGTGGGGGGTGTTCAGGGCTCAGCGGCCCAAGACCGCGGCGGACGAGATCATCCGTTGGGCGACACCGATCACGGCCTTTCAGCGCACCGCGCGCCGGGACACCGAGCTCGGCGGCGTCCGGATCGCGAGGGGCCAGCGGGTGGTGCTGTTCTACCGCTCGGCCAACTTCGACGAAGAGGTCTTCGACGACCCGTACTCGTTCAACGTCCTGCGCAGCCCGAACCCCCACGTCGGCTTCGGCGGCACCGGGGCGCACTACTGCATCGGCGCCAACCTGGCGCGCATGACGATCGATCTGATGTTCAACGCGCTCGCCGATCTCGTACCCGACCTGACCCCGCTCGCGCAGCCGGAACGGTTGCGGTCGTCGTTCATCAACGGCATCAAGCACTGGCAGGTGGATTACCGGGGCGCGTAGGTCACAGCGGTAGCCGCTCGCTGTCGCTCTCGTGGCGCTCACCGTTCGCGATGAAGTCCTCGATCAGCTCCACGACCTGGGTCGGCGCCTCGACCTGCGCGAAATGCCCGACGTCGGGCAGGATTTCGAGCCTGGCGTCGGTGCGGGCCTCGTGCGCGGCGTACGCGTGATCGACGGGGATGATGCCGTCGCGCTCTCCCCAGATCGCCATGACCGGCAGGTTCTCCCGCAGCCGCAGCCGGCTGAGCGCGCTGACCGCCTGGCCGCGGTAGTCGACCACCGACCGCAGCGTCCGCAGGAACGACTGCCGGGTGTCGCCGTCGGACAGCGACGAGTAGGCGCTCCACAGCTCGGCCCCGCGCGGCGACTGGATGCCGGCGCTCTTCATCCAGGACCGCAGCCGGTTGCCGATGGACAGCACGGGCTTCGGCGCGATGATCGGCAACACCAGCTCGGCGCCGGGCGCCGAGAGCAGCCGCAGCACCCATCCCACGTCGGGACCCAGGCCGCCGCTGCTGATCAAGATCAACCGCTTGGCGTAGTCGGGGTGCTGGTAGACGAACTGCATCGCGACCCCGCCGCCCAGCGATTGGCCGACCAGGGTGGCCTGGCTCACGCCGAGCTCGTCGAGCAGGTCGCGAAGCCAGACCGCGAACGCCCCCAGCGAATAGTCCGTGCGGGGTTTCGCCGACTCGCCGTGCCCGAGCAGGTCGGGCGCGATCACGCGGAACTTCTTCGACAGCGGCGGAATCACCGACCGCCAGGTCTCCGAGCTACCGGCCATGCCGTGGATGAGCAGGAGCGCCTCGCCGTCGCCCTCGTCGCGGTACGCGACGCGATCGCCGTGCAGCTCCAGATACTTCAACTCGTTCATGGCCCCGGGGATACCCACTCCGGCACCGATTACGGCCGAATCGTGACGGAAACCGCTTCCGGGCGCCGCAGTGCCGGACGCCTCAGCGATGATTTAGCCCATGACCGAACCGGTTGCGGCCCGCGTGGCCGTCTACCTCGACTTCGACAACATCGTGATCTCGCGATATGACCAGGTGCACGGCCGTAACTCGTTCCAGCGGGACAAGGCCAAGGGGCTCGAGCAGTACGCCGAGCGGCTGGACCGGGCCACCGTTGACGTCGCGGCGATCCTCGACTTCGCGTCGTCGTTCGGGACGCTGGTGCTCACCCGGGCCTACGCGGACTGGTCGGCGGACATCAACGCCGGGTATCGCGGGCAGCTGGTGGCCCGCGCGGTCGACCTGGTGCAGCTGTTCCCCGCGGCGGCCTACGGCAAGAACGGTGCCGATATCCGGCTGGCGGTGGACGCGGTCGAGGACATGTTCCGGCTGCCCGACCTGACCCACGTGGTGATCGTGGCCGGCGACTCCGACTACATCCCGCTGGCGCAGCGCTGCAAGCGCCTCGGGCGATACGTGGTGGGCATTGGGGTGGCCGGCGCGTCCAGCCGGGCGCTCGCGGCGGCCTGCGACGAGTTCGTCATCTACGACTCGCTGCCCGGGGTTCCTGCCCTGGAACCCGAGCCCGCGGAAGCCGAGGCGAAGCCGGCGAAACGGCGGACCGGAAAGGCCAAGGCGGCGCAGCCGGAGGAACCGGAGCCGCCCGATCCACAGGCCGCCGCCACGGCGCTGCTGACCCGCGCGCTGCAGATCGGCCTGGACAAGGACGACGTCGATTGGCTGCACAACTCCGCGGTGAAGGCACAGATGAAGCGGATGGACCCGTCGTTCAGCGAAAGGTCTCTGGGGTTCCGCTCGTTCAGTGATTTCCTGCGGTCGCGGTCCGATGTCGTCGAGCTGGACGAGACGTCGACGACGCGGATGGTGCGGCTTCGTGCGCAAGGGTAAAACCGACGCGAGGCCCCGCTGGCTCACCCGCAACGTCGCGGTGCTCTCCGGGGTCTCGTTCCTGCAGGACGCCGCCAGCGAGCTGCTTTACCCGCTGCTGCCGATCTACCTGACGGCCGTGCTGGGCGCGCCACCGTCCGTGGTGGGAGCCGTCGAGGGCGCGGCCGAGGGCGCGGCGTCGCTGACGAAACTGGCGGCCGGCCCGCTCGGGGACCGGTTCGCGCGGCGCCCGCTGATCGCCGCCGGTTACGGGATGGCGGCGCTCGGCAAGGTCATCGTCGCCGTCGCCGGGGCGTGGCCGGGCGTGCTGGCGGGCCGCGTCGTCGATCGGCTCGGCAAGGGCGTGCGCGGTGCCCCGCGCGACGCGCTGCTGGTCGCCGACGTGCCCGAGGCCCTGCGCGGCCGGGTGTTCGGCTTCCACCGCGCGATGGACACCTTCGGCGCGGTGGTGGGCCCGCTGCTCGGGTTGGCGGGCTACGAGCTGCTGGACCACCGGATCCCGCCGTTGCTGTATGTCGCCATCGTGCCCGCCGTCCTGTCCGTGGCGTTGGTCTTCCTCGTGCGCGAGCGCGGCCGGCGCGCCCCGCGAGAAAAGCGCGAGTCCATGTGGGCCGGGGTGCGCTCGCTGCCGCGACCGTACTGGCGGGTGACGGCGCTGCTGGTCGCCTTCAGCGTGGTGAACTTTCCTGATGCCCTGTTGTTGTTGCGGCTCAACGAGATCGGCTTCTCGGTGGTGGGGGTGATCCTGGCCTACGTCGGATACAACGCGGTGTACGCGTTGGCCAGTTACCCGGCCGGCTCGCTGGCCGACCGCATCGGCAGGCCGGCGTTGTTCGGCGTCGGGCTGACCTTCTTCGCGATCGGCTACGTGGGGCTGGGGCTGACCACCGACGCGGTGACGGCGTGGCTGCTGATCGGCGCCTACGGAATGTTCACCGGCTGCACCGACGGCGTCGGGAAGGCCTGGATCTCGGGGCTGGTCGACGAGGATCATCAGGCCAGCGCGCAGGGGGTGTTCCAGGGCGGCGTCGGGCTGGCCGTGCTGGCGGCCGGGTTGTGGGCGGGCTTCCTGTGGGGTTCGAACGGCCAACTGCCCCTGCTCATTTCGGGAGTCACCGGCGGCGCGTTCGCGGTCGCCCTAATCGGCGGCCAGCTGGTCCGCGGCAGGCGACGCGGCTAGCCGCCCCCACGCTGGCCACACATAGCGTCCTTTTCGTATGGCGGCTGGCGGGTTTTAACCCCAATGTCGTTGACACTCCCCCAGGGCGGCCATACATTGTGTGAAAGTTGTCGCTAGGAGACCGCAGTGACCGTCGGTACCGCTCCTACCAGTGTTTTCGATGCCGACCTGCCCACGTTGGCGTACGGTGCCGAGGAGTCGCCCGCCGAGGTCTATCCGCGCCTGCAGGCGGCGCAGCGGCAGGCGCCGGTCGCCATCGGACCGCACGGCCCGGAAGTCCTCTCCTATCACCTGGTCCGCGCGGTGCTGCGCGACGCTCGCTTCCAGATCCCGCCCGGGATCAATCTGCTCGCCCAGGGCGTCACGTCGGGCCCGCTGTGGGACAAGGTGATCAACAGCCTGCTGTGCCTGGAGGGCGACGAGCACCACCGCCTGCGCAGCCTGACGTCCAAGGCGTTCACGCCCCGCGCGACCCTGCGCCTGCACGACACCATGGTCGAGGTGATGAACGGGCTGATCGACACGGTCATCGACGCGGGCCGCTGCGACGTCGTCACCGACCTCGCCCGGCCCTACCCCGTCCCGATCATCTGCGCGCTGCTCGGCGCGCCGCGCGAAGACTGGCGGCAGTTCTCGCTGTGGGCGGACGACGTCTTCAAGGCCTTCAGCTTCAGCGTCGACATCCGCGAGGTCGAGCCGGTCGTGATGCGCGCGTGGGGCGAGCTCGACGACTACGTCGACGACATGGTCGCGCGGCGGCGGCACAGCCTGACCGACGACCTGCTCTCCGACCTGATTCGCGCGGAGGATGACGGCGACCGCCTGAACACCGCCGAATTGCGGATGCTCGCGGGCGGCCTCCTGCTGGCGGGTACCGACACCACCCGCAACCAGGTGGCCGCGTCGGTGCACGTCCTCTGCGAGCACCCCGAGCAATGGGGCCTGCTCAAGGAGCACCCCGAGCTGGCGATGCGGGCGGTCGAGGAGACCATGCGGCACTCCCCGATCGCGTGCGGCACCATTCGCCTGGTGGTGCGGGACGCCGAGCTGGACGGCTACCTGTTCCCGGCCGGAACGATGGTCCTGGTCAACACCGCCGCGGCCAACCGCGACCCGGCGGTCTACGACGACCCCGACCGCGTCGACATCACCCGCGAGGGGGCGCCGCCCATCCTGACCTTCGGCGGCGGGGTGCACTACTGCCTGGGCGCCAACCTGGCCCGCCGCGAGATCGCCGAGGCGCTGAACGTCATCGCCGGCCGCCTGCTCAACCCGCGCACGGCCGGACCGGTGCCGTGGAAGCCGATGGTGAGCCTGAGCGGCCCGACGAGCCTGCCCATCGAATTCGACCGCTAGCCGGCGCCCATGTGACGCAGGCCGCCTTAAGTCGCGGGCGTGCGGAGGCGGCTTTACGCTCCTTGGTTACACGAACTTAACGGGGGTTTTCGATGCGGGCGTCAACTGGGCGAACCATGCCCAAATACGGGCTTGCCCTCGTGGCGCCGGCCGCCTGCCTGGCCATCGCGTCCTGCTCGGCGACCGCGGCGCCGCCCGCAGCGACCCCCACCACCTCGGCGGCCAAGCCGAAGCCGACCGCCGTTCCGGCGCCGGCGCCGATCACGGGTCCGCTGGAAAAGGACTGGAAGACCTATGGCGGCACGGCCTACTTCGGCTGCCCCGACAAGTATTCGGGCGGCAAATCCGCGCTCGACGACATCCGCCCCAAGATCTTCGACACCAAGACCGGGCAATACGTCGCGCCGCCGGTCCCGGCCGTTCCCGCCGGCGAAAACCTCACCGGCGCCATCTGCGCGCTGACCGGCACAGCCGACGACATGAAGGTCGTCTACCTCGTCACGACCGTCAAACCCGCGCAGGCGCAACAACCCGAAGTCACCAAGGCGACCGCATATGCCTACGACTTCAAGGCCGGCCAACCGTTGGCGACCAAGGAACTGCAGCCGCCCACCCCCGACCTGAAGCTCACCGCGGCCAAGGACTGGGGCCTGTCCTCGACCGCGGCGGGCGTCGCGTGGATCAACGCCTTCACCGACGGCCGCGCCCCCACGTCGCCGCCGCGGACGGTGATCCTTTCCCCCACCGACCTGTCGATGCCCTGGAACGACCCCCAATCCGGGCGCGCCTGGCAGGACGTCCTGGCGTTCCAACGCAACTCCGATCCGGCCAGGACGTCGGGCGCCGAACTGCGCCGGCCCAGCGGGGAGCCGATCTTCCAGGACAACGACATTCGCAGCGTGGACGCCGAATTGTCCGATGGGCCCGACAAACTCGTGAAGATCACCCATTCGGATCCCGCCAACCCCGCGGCGCTGTCGACCATGTTCTACGACCTGAACGCCAAGGCCGTCATCAAAGTCGGCGACTCCGACCGCATTCCCGGCGGCGGGCTGTCCGCGACGTTGTCCGGCGGGAAATTGTTTGTCGACGGCCATGATTCGGAGGGCACCCCATTCGGCTTCGGGGTGTGGAACCTGCGCAGCCAGCAGTGGGACTTTGTGAAGACGCACGATGAGGCGAAGAAGATGTCGGTGGCCAAGATCGCGTTCTTCGAAGACCACCTGTACATCACCAACGCCGGCAACACGTTTGCGGTCCTCGCCCTGCCCGCCACCGAGCCGATCGCGACCACCTGGTCCGTCCGACCCTTCGCGCGGATATCGGGCTGGACGCTGGTGTGCCGGGGCGAGAACGCCGCCGCCCTGAACGGCGACTGCAAGGACATCGTGATGGTGCAGGACCAGGACGGCCGCTTCCCCGGTCCCTGGTCCTGAATTTCGTCAGGCACACCGCATCAAGTGGCGACACAGAAACGCCGTCTCCACCGCGCTGATCTCTTCGAAGAGCGATCCGGTGTAGACATCGAAGTGCCCCGCCGGATAGCGATGCAGTTCAACGCTTTTGATTCGCGACGCAACCGTCGCCGCGAACCTGGGCGAGGCTTGCAAGTCGTAGTCCCCCACGCACATCAGCACCGGCATCTGCAACTTCTCCGCCGTACCTTGGTGGTAGCGCGGCAAGGTAAACAGCATGCGGGGTGCCAATGCATTGCGCCAGCCGACGGCTTCGCCGCCCAGCGCCTCGAACGCGAATTTGGCCTCGGGCTCGGTGAATACCGCAACCTCACCGGAATCGCTTACGACGGGAACCAGATAGGGCCTTTGACCCAACTTCGCGCCAATCACATCGCGCACCGCGGCGACGGTGAATTGCAGCGTCCGCCGCGTCACATCCCAATCGAGACGCTCGCGTAGCCGGCGGCCGCGGTGCCAGCCGTCGATGAGCGGGACCTGTGACACCACGGCGGCGATTGCCGGGTCCGTTGCTGCGACGGCCAACACGTGGCCACCGCTGAGCGAGGTACCCCACAAAGCGACCCGGCGCGGATCGATGTCCTCGCGGCCGCGCACGTATCGCACGGCTGCCCGGTAGTCATCTTGTTGTTCGGCAACGTCTATCACTTGGCGAGGCTCGCCCCCACTGGCCCCGAAATGCCGATAGTCGAACGCCAACGCCGCCAGGCCCGCCTTGGTGAACTTCTCCGCGTACGCGGGCAGCCCGAGGCGCTTGGTGGCGCTCCCGCCGTGTCCCATCACCACGCAGGCGAGGCTGTCACTCGCCCCGGCGGGCAAATAGACGTCGGCCGCACACGTCACCCCGTTCGAGTCGAAGGACACTTCCTCGAGCACTGACACGTCGGTTCCGCTCTGGGTGGCTACAGCTTGGTCCTAATTTGTCCCACGACGAGGCCCCCCGCCAGAACCAACAGGACCCGACCTTCGGTGACCTTGGCCCCTACTGAACGTCCATGCGGACGTCGATGCTCTCGGTATGCGTGGCAGGCGACCGCAGCTGCTGCTCGACCAATTGCGTGACGAGCGCGGTCGACGAGTCATGCTCGTCTCGCACTGCCTGCTGAACGAAAACACGCGTTACGCCGGCGGCGCCACCCGAGCGGGTGCGGTAGTGGAGGCGGTCGAGGAGCTGATGAACGCGGGCTACGGGGTTCACCAGCTGCCATGCCCGGAGCGGCTGGCTTGGGGTGGCGTGCTCAAGCCCCACAGCCTGCCCCTGTACCACTCCAAGGGCGGGTTCCTGTATCCGCTGCGCGCTGTGTTGCTGCGCGTGTTCGTGGTCTGGACCCGCCTCGTCTACCGGCGAACGGCGCGGCAAGTCGTTCGCGACGTGGCCGACTACCAGCAGTCCGGGATCGCGGTCGCCGGCGTGATCGGAATCGGTGCCTCACCTTCTTGCGGGGTGGCAACCACATTGGACATGCGGGCCTCGCTGGAGGTGGTCGCGTCCTGTCCGGCCGCAGCCCTGACTCGCGATGTGATGAACGAGCGCGCCGTGCTGGCGTGCCGCCGCCCGGGCGAGGGCTTGTTCATCGCCGCGCTGGATCGGCAGTTCCGCCGCCGGGGCTTGGCGATTCCGGCGCTCGAGCACGACCTCGCCGCGGAGCTTCGCGGTTCGCCGCAGGCCCTGCTCGCCACGGGACCGAAGCGGACCCTGGGGGTGCCCGGCGGAGTCAGCGGTTGAATTGCAAGGCGAGGTTAACACCGCCGGCCCGGGTGGCTTATTATCTGCGTATGCATGCAGATAAGCGGGCAATACGCGGATGAACGCGGACGGCGACCACGGTCACGGGCATGCCCACGGACTTCGCGGCATCCTCACGCACGCCCTCGTCCCGCACAGCCACGATGCCGCCGACAGCGTCGACACGGCGCTGAAATCCAGCGCCGCCGGCATCCGGGCCGTCAAGATCGGGCTCGCTGGCCTGGGCGCGACCGCCGCCATCCAAGTGGTCATCGCCATCCTTTCCGGATCCATCGCCCTGGCCGCCGACACCATTCACAATTTCTCGGACGCGCTGACCGCGGTGCCGCTCTGGATCGCGTTCTCGCTGGGCCGACGCGCGCCGACCCGCCGCTACACCTACGGCTACGGGCGCGCCGAGGACATCGCCGGCTTGTTCGTCATAACCATGATCGCCCTGTCGGCGATCGTGGCCGGCTACGAAGCGGTCCTGCGGCTCATGCACCCCGTTGCCGTCGAGCACGTCGGCTGGGTTGCCGCGGCCGGCGTGATCGGCTTCCTGGGTAACGAGGGCGTGGCGAGCTACCGGATTCGGATCGGCCGCCGCATCGGCTCGGCCGCCCTCGTCGCCGACGGCCTCCACGCGCGAACCGACGGATTCACCTCGTTGGCAGTGCTTTTCGGGGCGATCGGTGTTGCTCTCGGCTACCCGATCGCGGACCCGGTCGTCGGCATGATCATCACGGTGGCGATCGTGGCGGTGCTGTACCGCGCGGTGCGCGACATCTTCCGCCGGCTCATGGACGCGGTGGACCCCGCGCTCGTCGATATCGCCGAAGCGTGCCTTGCCGCTCGGCCCGGTGTCCGCAGTGTGCGAAGCGTCCGGATGCGCTGGATAGGTCACCAGCTGCACGCCGACGTGGAACTCGACATCGATCCCCGCACCAGCCTCGAGGATGCCCACCGCATCGCTCACGACGCCGAACACGAGCTCACCCACGCCGTGCCAAAACTCAACAGCGCGCTCGTGCACGCCTACCCGGCTTGATCAGGCGTCGATCACCAGGCGATCGCCCTTGGCCCGCGACACGCAGACCAGCATCTCGCCGTCGCCCTCCGTGGCGCGGCCACGCCGATCCACCTCCCCGGCAAGCACTTTCACCTTGCAGGTGCCGCAGAACCCTTGCTGGCACGAGTACGCCGTCGTCGGGTCGCCGTCGCGCATGACGTCCAGCGCCGACCGGTTCGCCGGGACGGCGAGCACCCGCCGCGAACGGGCGAGTTCGAGCTCGAACGGGACACCGTCGACGACGGGCGGCGGCCCGAACCGTTCGTAATGCAGTGGCGCGTGGGCGTGTTGGTCGCGCAGCACGCGCACCGACTCGAGCATGGCGGTCGGGCCGCACACGTAGACGGCCGTCGTCGGACCCGCGCCGGCGAGCAGTTCCGACGCGGCGGGGATGCGGCCGCGCTCGTCGTCGGCCCACACCGTGACCCGCTCGGCCGCCACCGCCAGCAGCTCGTCGAGCAGCGGCATGTACTCCCGGCTGCGCCCGGCATACACGGCGCGCCAATCGATTCCGTGCTGCTGGGCGAGTCGAATCATGGGCAGGATCGGTGTCACGCCGATGCCGCCGATCACGAACAACACCTCGCGCTCGTCGGTGACGAGATAGAACGCGTTGCGGGGGCCCTCGAACTCGATCGCGTCGCCGACGGCGAAGGTGTCATGCATTTCGATCGAGCCGCCACCGCCGTCGGCGATCCGGCGCACCGCGATGCGGTAGTCGGTGCGCCGCCCGGGCGGACCGCACAGTGAATACTGGCGGCGGCGGCCCGAAGCCAGCCGAACGTCGATGTGCGCGCCCGGGGTCCAGGACGGCAGCAACCCGCCTTGCGGGTCGGCGAGCGTCAGGGCGACCACGTCGGGCGTGAGGACTTCACGCTTGGTGACCACCGCGGTGGTGGTCCGCCGCACCGGCAGCACCCGCGACGGGCTCCACCGCGAGGCCGAGGCCAAACCGCCGAAGAGGGTGCCCACCCCCCACAGCGCCGTGTAGAGGCGATCGCGCCTGGGCCGGCCGTACAGGTCGGCGGGTCTGCTACTCCAAATCGCCTGTGCCACAGCTACTTTCCTACGCCAACGGTGTTCTGGTCGACCCACTCGGCCGTGAGCCCGGCGATGACGTCGGGGTGCGAGGACACCACCCAGTGGCCACCCTCGATGTCGACGACCCGACCGTGGGGCGGTATCGAGCCGGTGAACCGCTGCAGGGGCGGGGAGACGAAATAGTCCCTGCGCGCCACCAACACCTGCACGGGGACCTTGGTCTGCGGCAGCTCCTTCCCGGGCGCCAGGAACGGCCCGGGCATGTTGGCGCGGTACAGGTTCAGCCCGTTGACGTAGTCGCGGGTCGACCGGGTGGTCGCCGCGCGCCGTCGGTCGGTCCGACGTGGCCGGCCGATGAGTTCGACCCCGGCGAAAACCGTGACGCTGGCCCGGGTCCAGATCGCCACCTCGGGCACCCCCGGGCACAGGAAGAACCAGATGTACGACGACGCCAACGCCTGCTTGAGCACGTCGAACACGCCGCGGGGCGTGCGGGCGGACCGCAGGAACTTGCCCGCATAGTTCAGGTGCGGCCCCGAGATCGACGTGAACGAGGCGACCCTGCCCATCACCGCGTCATCGGTGACCGCCGCCCAGGCCTGGATCGACCCCCAGTCGTGCGCGATCAGGTGAACCTGGTCCACCCCGAGGCTGTCGATCACCGCGCCGATATCCGAAACCAGTTGCGGCAGGCGGTATCCCGCGCGGCGCCTCGGCCGCGACGATTCACCGGCGCCCCGCACGTCGACGGCCACGAAGTTGTAGCGGTCGCCGAGCGCGTCGGCGACGCCGTCCCACACGTGGTGGTTATCCGGGTAGCCGTGGATCGCCAGGATCGTCGGGCGCCCCCGATCGAGCTCCGAGTGGGCGTGGACGGCCAGGGACACGCCGTCGGAGGCGATTACGTTGGTGGGCTGAGTCATTCGTGCGTACTCTCCGATGCTCAGTGCGCGGCGCGGGCTGCCGGTGATCGGGCCAGGTAGTCGACCGCGCGGCCCACCCCGCCCAGTTTGGACGGGTGGAAGCTCGGCGTGTAGTAGGCGCCGATGACCCGCAGGAACTGGAAGGGCCCGGGCACCAGGCCCCGCCGCGCCGCGCTGAAGTAGTCGCGCCAGCGCGGTTTGGTGCCCGGCGGCAGATACGGGTCGACCGAGTACATGAACCGCACGCCGCGGACGAACAGCCACAGCAGCGCCGGCGTGATCAGCAACTGGGTGCGCACCTGGCGCCAGTACCCGGCGCGCAGGTGCTTCATGGTGTCGAACGCGACGGCCTTGTGCTCGACCTCTTCGGCGCCGTGCCAGCGCAGCAGGTCCAGCATCACCGGGTCGGTGCCGAACGCGTCGTGCTGCGGGGTGTCGAGAATCCACTCGCCCAGGATCGCGGTGTAGTGCTCGAGCGCCGCCACCATCGACACCCGCTCGAGCAGCCAGCTCTGCCGTCGCCGCCACCCCCACCCCGGCCGGTCGCCGATGAGTTGCGAGAACAGCCAGGCCATCTGGTCGGTGAAGGGCGTGACGTCGACGCCCTTGGCCGCGAAGTGGTCCAGCACCCCGGAATGGGCCTGGGAGTGCATGGCCTCCTGGCTGATGAAGCCCTGCACGTCCAGCCGCAGCTGATCGTCCTTGATCAGCGGCAACACGTTCTTGAACGCGTCGACGATGAACTCCTCGCCGGCGGGCAGCAGCAGGTGCAGCACGTTGCAGAAGTGGGTGGTGAAGGGCTCGTTGGGCACGTAATAGAACGACAGTTGCGCCCAGTCGAAGTCGACGTCACGGGCCTGCAGGACGATGCGCTCGTGGTCGAGCGCGGCGTCATGCGGACCGGTCGCCTGGTCGTCGACGGTGAACATGGTTTTACCCCCTCAGCTACGCGCTGCGTTGCGCCTCGGCCTCAGCCTCGGTGATCAGGCGCTCACTGCGCAAGAACCGGACGAGATTCTCCACGGTCTCGGTGAGCGCCGGCTCACGCAGGCGGACCGTGGCCAGCTCGCGCGCGCGTTGGTACTGGCTGTTGCCGTAGCGCTTGTCCCGCATCGCCGCGATCTTGTCCGCCGAGCGGGTGAGGAAGTCGACCAGCGGGTAGATCGGGTCGCGCGGCGTGCACCGGCGGTTCATCTCGGCGGCGAAGGACGAGATGTCGTGGTATTCGAAGCGGTAGCCGTAGCGCTCGGACAAGACCCTGGTGATGTCGGTCATGTTGTAGTAGTCGTCCGCGGTCATATTGAAAACATTGCCGTAGACCGTGTCGTCCCTCGGCAAGCCCATCAGCGCGACGATGTGATCGGCGATGAGGTCCGCCGGCAGCAGGCTGAGCTGGTTGAGCGCGTTGGCGGCGACGCCGTGCTCGATCATGAACGCCACCGTGCGCACCAGGATGTCGTCACCGCTGCCGAAGCCCGCCCCGGTCGGTGAGATCAGCGACGGCCGGAAGATGCGCACGTCGAGCCCCTGGCGCTGGGCGGCGAACGCCAGCTGCTCGGCCACCCACTTGGTCTGCGAGTAGCCGAAGTCCAGGGCGTTCATCTCCAGGTTCGCGTCGGACTCGCCGACCACCGGCTTCACGCTCCAGCCGTAGATGAAGGTGCTGGAGACAAGGTGAAATGCCTTGCGGTGGGCGGTCATTGCCAGGCGCAGCAGCTCGTGCGTGCCGATCACGTTGGCGGGTCGCAGGGCGTCGTAGGTCCTGACGTAGTTGACCAGGGCGCCGTTGTGGACAACGGCGTCGACGGTCTCGGCAAGTCGCTGGAAACCTTCCTCGCCGAGGCCCAGCTGTGGCTCGGCCAGGTCGCCGCAGACGACGCGCACCCGCCGCCGAACCTCGGCCTCCAGCGCCGGTGACCACAACTTGGCCTTGCGCAGCGACGCGACGATGCGGTCCAGCCCGTGCGCGGAGTCCGTGGCGCGAATCAGCGCGTGGACGGTGAACGACGTCCGGCCGAGCAGGCTGGCGACCAGGAACGGCCCCAGGAAACCGGTCGCACCCGTCAGCAGGATGTCGGTGGGCGCGCCCGGCCGCGCCGGCGGCAGCGCGGGCAGCGGAAGCCGCGCGTCGGCCCGCATCCGCGCCGTCTCGTACGCCTCGTACTCGGCCGAAATCTTGTCCAGCGCCTGACGCAGCGCGTCCAGCGGCTGTCCCGAGCCGGCACCGAACTGCCGCATGAGCGCGAAGAACTCGGCGACCGTCAGCCGCTGCAGCAGGCGGGTGTTCACCTCCTCGGCCAGCTCCCCGGCGCCGTGCTCTTCCAGCAGGGCCTGCAGGTCGGCGCGCAACTCGGCGAGCGCGAGCGAGTCGATGCCGAGGTCGGCGAAGGAGCAGTCCTCGTCGCCGGTGAGGTCGTAGCTCTCGATCAGGTTGCGGAACCGGTCCAGCGGGCCCCCGGTGAGCTCGGATCCGTCGTGCGTCGGGTGCGTGTAGGTCGCCAGCACGGGTAGCTCGCCGCCCACCCAGAGCTGCCGGGTCGAGGATCGCCTGATCTTCCCCGAGGTGGTTTTGGGAATGGTGTGCGGCGGCACGAACGCGATGGTGTGCGGGTCGATGTGGCCGTGCCGGCGGATGGCGCGCGCCAGCGCCTTGCCGTCCGGCAGCGCGTCGGGGTCGCGCACCTCCGCCACCACGGTCAGCACCTCGGAATCGTCGCGCTCCACCGCGAAGGCGGCGACGCAGCCGCCGCGGACCTGCGGGGCCGACCGCTCGACGATGGCCTCGATGTCCGACGGGTAGCAGTTGACGCCGCGCACGATGATGAGGTCCTTGCTGCGGCCGCAGACGAAAAGCTCGCCCTCGTAAAGGAATCCGAGGTCGCCGGTGCGCAGATAGCTGTGCTCGGTGTCGCCGGGGATGCGGGCCGCGAACGCCTCCGCGGTCAGCTCGGGGCGATTCCAGTAGCCGCCGCCCTTGGACGGTCCGTCCAGCCAAACCTCGCCGACCCGGCCCTCGCCGAGGGCCTGCCCGGATTCCGGATCCACGATTCGCACCACGTTGCCCTCGATGGGCTTGCCGCAGCTCACCACCGGCGCCTGGTTGCTGTTCTCCGGCTGCGCCTTTTCGACCCGCGCCAGGTTGCGCTCCAGCGCGCGCTTGTTCAGCGCCAGGGTCTGGCGGCCGCGAAGCGATACGATCAGGGTGTTCTCGGCCATGCCGTAGGCGCCGGTGAGCGCGTTGGGCTCCAGGCCGTAGGGCGCAAAACGCTCCCGGAACCGCGCAAAAGTGCTGGCGCGCAACGGCTCTGCGCCAACGACGATGCTCTCCAGGCTGCTCAGGTCGACCCCGGCCAGCTCGGAGGTGGGCAGCTTGTCCTCGCGCAGGCAGTACTCGAGGGCGAAGTTGGGCACCGGCGTGTGGGTGGCGCGCACGTCGCTGATGAGCCGCAGCCACGCCGACGGCCGCTTCAGGAAGTCCAGCGACGACATCGCGTGCGTGGTGCCGCCGACCAGCAGGATGAACAGGTAGGCGGAGATCAGGCCCATGTCATGGTGTTGCGGCAGCCAGCTGACCAGCACCTCGCCGCCCTTGAACGCCGAGGCGTTGGCGATCACGTTGGCGTGGCTGACGACCACGCCCTTGGGATCGCTGGTCGACCCGGAGGTGTACTGCAGGAAGAGCACCGGCCCGGGCGTGTCCGGGACATGGGCGCCGCCGAACTCCTGCGTGCCGTCGGTGCCGAACCAGGGCAGTTCCGGCGGCCGCTGGGCCTCCGGCCAGGCCGACCCGCCGTCGAAGTGGTTGAGCAGCAAGCGGTAGTCGTACTCGAACTGCTTGGTCGACAACACCGCCTTGGCCTGGCAGTCCCGCGCGATGAACGCGAGTTTGGCCAATCCCGACTCGAACGACATCGGCAGCGGGGGGCTGACCGGCACGGCGATCACCCCGATGCGGGCGCAGGCGTAGAACGCCGCGATCATTTCCAGGCCGGGCGGGTAGACCAGCAGCGCGCGATCGCCCTGGCGCAGACCGGCTTCCGTCGACAGGTAGGCGGCCAGTTCCCGCGTGCGCTCCGCGAAGCCGCGGTAGGTGTAGTGCTCCTGCTCGCGGCCCTCGTCGTCGAGGAAGCGGAAGAGGGTCTTGTCCGGTGTCTGGGTTTCCCGCATGTGCAGGTGATCAATGAGCGTCTCCATGGCAGGAGCCACCCCCTTCCGGGTCCACTATGAGCCATAAGAAGTTTCGTATCAATTGATAACGCCCAATGTAGCGCCGCGGATGGCCGCCAAGCAAAGCGAGGAGCGGCATTTTCCGGCATGACACATTAATTTCACAGCATTGGCCAATCCACCGCCGCGAATGGGCACTCGCCAGCTCAGCAACTACGGACTTCAGTATCTCAGTTACGCCTATCACCTGGGATTTCCCTGCGGGCTGCCTCCTCAAAGGCGTGGATACTGACTTACGCAATTGCGATAATCATGAATGGCCATCCTTTTGCCGCTAGGTGTTTCTTGTGTCATTTCTCATCCGCACCGCAAAGGGCATTGAGCCGTTTACAAGACCGCCATTTCGCGGTCCCGGCTCCGGAACTACTGAGGTACGGACTCAGCCGACCCGGGCGACGCGGATCCGCGGGCCGGCGCGGGCCACCAGCCGGACGACCCCGACGAACCGTTCGCCGTCGATGATCGGGGAAAGAGGCTCCCCCTCCGCCTCGATGACCATTTCGCGACCGTTGACGTCGCGCACGCCGGGGCCCCGCAGCGTGCCGTTGGTGAGCGCCGCCGGCAGCTGCACGACGATCCTCGAGGGCCGGATTTCGCCGGCCTGAAAATGCAGCGCGCCGGGATTCTCGGCCTTCGGGAAAAGGCGGAACGGCCCCCCGATTCGCAGGTCGATCGCACCCGCGTGCAGCACGCGGTGCGTCCGCGACGGAACCTCCTCGCCGTCGATGACCACGCGGGCACGCGTCGGGGTGAACAGCACCGACGAGTAACTGGCGGCCGGCGAACGGCCGACCTTGGACGCCAGATAGTCGCGGAACGAGCGGCCGATCACCTTCACAACCTCGCCGCGGCCGTGTTCGGCTTTTCCGTAATACATGTCGTAGAACCGGTTTCCGACTCCCCCGGCGGCCAGCCCGAAACACAGGCGATGGAACGCGGCGCCGTCCTCGGTTTCGCCGTCGAGTCGCAACGTGTCGAGGTGCAGCTCGGCCGGCGGCCTTTGGGCCGCGGCGGCGGCGGCCAGCGCCCGGACGATGGCGTCGGGGCGGCCACGCACCCGCGCCTTGCGCGCGACGGCGTTGACGCTGCCGCCGTTGGTGGGCACGAACGTCGGCCAGCGCTCGGAATCGCTTTCCCCGCGCTCGATTTCGTTGATCAGCCAGTGCAGCGCGCCGTCGCCGCCGTCCCCGACGAGGTGAGTGACCCGCGGGCGCAGCTCGTCCAGGGTCTTGCCCAGGTCCTCGATCGAGGAGGTTTCGTGAACCTCGCCCCACGAGCCGACGATGCGGCGCAATTCCGCGACGCGGTCACCCCGCGCGCGGCGATTCCTGCGCGCGAGCGGATTGACGATGACCCCCAGGTACATCCGCTCAGATGGGATCCCGCCGGCCATCCCACGCACGATACCTGCGGCGTTCCGGTGGGCGGGATCACGTCGTTAGGGTGGCTGCCATGCCTGGTTGGACCGCAGCAGATCTGCCCTCGTTCGCCGGACGCACGGTCGTGATCACCGGGGCCAACGCCGGACTGGGCGAGGCCACCGCCCGCGAATTGGCACGGGTGGGCGCCCGCGTCGTCCTGGCGGTGCGCAATACCGAGAAGGGCAAGGCCGCGGCCGAACGGATGACCGGTGAGGTCGAGGTGCGCCAACTGGACCTGCAGGACCTCAGTTCGGTGCGCCGCTTCGCCGACGAGATGGGCGCCCTTGACGTGCTGGTGAACAACGCCGGCATCATGGCCACCAAACACGCCGTCACAGTCGACGGCTTCGAGGGCCAGATCGGCACCAATCACCTGGGCCACTTCGCGCTGACCAACCTGCTGCTGCCCAAGCTCGGCGACCGGGTGGTGACGGTGTCCTCGCTGATGCACCACTTCGGCTACATCAGCCTCAAAGACCTGAATTTTCAATCCCGCCCGTATTCGGCGTGGCTGGCCTACAGCCAGTCCAAGCTGGCCAACCTGCTGTTCACCAGCGAACTGCAGCGGCGCCTCGAGGCCGCCGGTTCTGCGCTGCGCGCCCTGGCCGCCCATCCCGGCTGGTCGCACACGAACCTTCAGGGCAACTCGGGCCGCAAATTCGGCGACGCGGCGGTGTTGGCCGTGGATCGCATCGTGTCCACCGACGCCGACTTCGGTGCCCGGCAGACGCTGTTCGCGGTGTCCCAGGATTTGCCGGGCGACACCTTCGTCGGCCCGCGGTTCGGCCTGTACGGCCGCACCCAGCCGACGTGGCGCAACTGGCCGGCCAAGCGGGCGGGCACGGCGACGGCGCTGTGGGAGCTTTCCGAGCGGCTCACAGGCACCGCTTTCCCGCTCTGATGACGCGCTCGGCGGGCGGTTCGCCGTAGCCCGGCTAGATTGGTGAGCAAATCCATGCAGCGACGCCCACGCGAGGAGGTAACCCATGTCGGACACTGATATGGCGGCGATCCTTGCCCTCCTTGCCGCGCTGGCGTCGGCGATCGGCAACGTGGTCCGCCAGCGGTCCGCGCAGGAGGTCACCGACAAACCGGTCGGTCACCTGGCGCTGTTCGGCATGTTGTTGCGCGACAGGCGTTGGTTGTTGGGCGGACTGGGCGACATCGCCAGCTACGTTTTGCTGGCCGCGGCCCTGGACAAGGGCTCCGTGCTGCTCGTGATGTCGCTGCAGGTGACCTCGTTGCTGTTCGCCCTGCCGATCTATGCGCGGATGAGCCGCCACCCGGTCACCCGCGGGGAGTGGATGTGGGCGGTGTTACTCACCGCGGCGTTGGTGGTCGTCATCGCGGTCGGTGATCCGACCGGCGGCCAGCAACGCGCGGCGGCCCAGGTCTGGCTGATCGTCGCGGTGGCGATGGCCCCGCCGCTGTTGTTGGCGATGGTGGGCGCCCGGATCTGGTCGGATCGCCCGGTGGCCGCGCTGTTGCTCGCGGCGGTCGCCGGTTCACTGCTCGCGGTGTTCGCGGTGCTGATGAAGGGCGTTGTCGACATCATCGAACACAACCCCGAACAGTTGTGGACCAGGCCCGAGGTGTACGGCTGGGTGTTCTGCGCGGTGGCCGGCATGATCATCCATCAATCGGCTTACCGCGCAGGCGCTTTGACGGCCTCGCTGCCGACGATCATCGCCGCCAAGCCCATCGTGGGCGCGGTGCTGGGGATCACCGTGCTCGGCGAGACGTTGGACGCCCACGGCTTTGACTGGGTGGTGCTCGCGGTGGCCGCGGTGTTGGTGATCGTCGCGACGGTGGGCCTGGCCCGCGGCGAGGCGGCGACGGTGTCGGCGGGTGCCGGCCGCGACGTGCGGATCGACGACGGGTCGAGAGTGTCGCCGCTCTAGCGAACCTTGGTGGCAGGTACAGGATTCGAACCTGTGAAGCTTTCGCGACGGATTTACAGTCCGCTCCCATTGGCCGCTCGGGCAACCTGCCGCCAGACAGGTTACAACGAGGGGGTAGACAAAGCACAAACGGCCATCACCGGATGAAGGGACGGATCGAATGGCGGACTCATCGTTCGACATTGTCAGCAAAGTCGAGCGCCAAGAGGTCGACAACGCACTCAACCAGGCCGCCAAGGAGCTGGCCACTCGCTTCGACTTCCGCGGCACCGACACCACGATCGCATGGAAGGGCGACGAGGCGATCGAGCTGACGTCGTCCACCGAGGAGCGCGTGAAGGCCGCCGTCGACGTCTTCAAGGAGAAGCTGATCCGGCGCGACATCTCGATGAAGGCTTTCGACGCCGGCGAGCCGCAGGCGTCCGGCAAGACCTACAAGGTCAACGGCACCATCAAGCAGGGCATCACCAGCGAGAACGCCAAGAAGATCACCAAGCTGATCCGCGACGAGGGTCCCAAATCCGTCAAGACCCAGATCCAGGGCGACGAGATTCGCGTCAGCAGCAAAAAGCGCGACGACCTGCAGGCCGTCCAGGCGCTGCTCAAGCAGGCCGACCTGGACGTCGCGCTGCAGTTCGTCAACTACCGCTAGCCCCATACGTTCGGTTCGTGCAGTAGAATGAACTGCACGAACCGAACTTTGGAGCGAATCCCATGACCACCGTCGCCGAGCTGGCCACCGCGCACGAGCGCCTGCGCGAAAGCGCCCGCGCCGTGGGCGACGCGTTGTCGTCGGTCGCGGTCTACACCGAGCCCGCCGTGGCGCGCGCGGTGCAGGCCGAGCAGAATTTGTACGCCCGCATCGAGGACGAGTTCGGGATGCTGAGCAGCACCGACGCCGGCAAGCGGATGGGGTCGCGGTCCAGCGCGCCGCGCAACCTGGCCACCACCGCGCACCGCAACGGGGCGTTGGTCGCGGTGCGGCGCGGCACCTACCTGGCCTACCCCGGGTTCCAGTTCGGCCCGGACGGCAAGCCGTTGCCGGTCATCGCCCGGCTGCGCGAGGTCGCCGAGGACAACGGCTGGTCGGAGGCCGGCCTGGTGCAGTGGCTGTGCTCCCCCACCACCTATCTGGACTCCGAGCGTCCCGTCGACCGCCTCGGCACCGATCCGGACCGCGTCGTCGCGGTCGCCGCGGAGGCCATGGCCGTTTCGTGGTGAAACGACCACCCGACCCGTTCGACCCGGCCACCGCCACCCTGCCGGCGGGCCACCTGCTCTACCGCGTGCTCTCGGCGACGCGCACCGCCACCGACTTCAATCCCGGGATCGGCGCGCGCACCCGCTTCGGCTTCTTCGGCGACCCCGTGGTGCCGATCATGTACGCCGCCGACACTGAGGACGCGGCCATCGCCGAGACGCTGCTGCACGACATCCCGGCCGAGGGCGGGCTGCTGCCCTACGACCAATACGCCGACAAGGTGCTGGTCCGCCTCAAGGTCACCCGATCCGTGCGCCTGGGGGTGCTGCACGGCACCGGGCTCCGGCGCCTGAAGGTGACCGCCGCCGAGCTCACGGCGAGCCCGGCCTCCAGCTACGCCACCACCGTGCGCTGGGCCGAAGCGGCGCACGGCGCCGGGCTGGACGGGCTGGTGTGGATGTCGCGGCAGTGCAACGACGCCAAGGCCTACGTCTTCTTCGGCGACAGGTGCGCTGCGGCCTTCGATCAGGATCCGACGCACGCGCGGATCTTCGCCAGCCCCGCCGACCAGCTCTGGCTGATCGACCGGTGCGCGCCGCTGCACGTCGACGTGCTGATGGAGCCGGCATAGGGATTCCTGGCCCGGCCAACCGGTGGGTGCCTAATCTGGTGACCAGTCCACGATGTGAGCGAGGTTCACGATGACCCCTAGCGAAGCCGACTACTCCGACGTCATCATCGTCGGCGCCGGCATCTCCGGCATCGACGCGGCCTATCGGATCGGCGAGCGCAACCCGCAGCTGAGCTACACGATCCTGGAGCGGCGAGCGCGGATCGGCGGTACGTGGGACCTGTTCCGCTACCCCGGGGTTCGCTCGGACAGCAGCATCTTCACCCTGTCCTTCCCGTTCGAGCCGTGGACCCGCAAGGAGGGGGTGGCCGACGGCGTCCACATCCGCGAGTACCTGGCCGCCACGGCGCGCAAGTACGGCATCGATCGCCACATTCGGTTCGACAGCTACGTCCGTTCGGCCGACTGGGATTCGTCCACCGACACCTGGACGGTGACCGTCGAGCAGGACGGCGCGCGGAAGCTCTACCGCGGCCGGTTCCTGTTCTTCGGCAGCGGCTACTACAACTACGACGAGGGCTACACCCCCGACTTCCCCGGCATCGAGGCGTTCGGCGGCACCGTGGTGCATCCGCAGCACTGGCCCGAGGACCTGGACTACACGGGCAAGCAGGTCGTGGTGATCGGCAGCGGGGCCACCGCGGTCACGCTGCTGCCGTCGCTGTCGGACCGGGCCGCCAAAGTGACCATGCTGCAACGCTCGCCGACATACCTCATCTCGGCGTCCAAGTACGGCAAGGTCGCGGCCGTCGCCCGTAAGGTGTTGCCGCGCAAGCCGGCTCACCTGGTGGTGCGGATGTACAGCGCGCTGACCGAAGCGGTGTTCTTCGCCCTGTCCCGCAAGGCGCCGGGCCTGGTGCGCTGGCTACTGCGGCGCAAGGCGATCAGCAGCCTGCCCGACGGCTACGACGTCGACACCCACTTCAAGCCGCGCTACAACCCGTGGGACCAGCGGATGTGCCTGATCCCGGACGCCGACCTGTACAACGCCATCGCCGCCGGCCGAGCCGAGGTGGTCACCGACCACATCGACCACTTCGACGCCACCGGCATCGCGCTCAAGTCCGGCGGACACCTCGACGCCGACATCATCGTCACCGCCACCGGGCTGCAGCTGCAGGCGCTGGGCGGGACGGCAATCAGCCTGGACGGCAACGAGATCAAGACCAACGACCGCTTCGTCTACAAGGCACACATGCTCGAGGACGTGCCCAACCTGTTCTGGTGTGTCGGCTACACGAACGCATCGTGGACCCTGCGCGCCGACATCACCGCCCGGGCCACGGCAAAGCTGCTGGCGCACATGGCCGCTCACGGCTACACGCACGCCTACCCGCATCGCGGCAACGAGCCGATGGCCGAGAAGCCGTCCTGGGACATCAACGCCGGCTACGTGTTGCGGTCGGTGCATGCGCTGCCGAAATCGGGAACCAAGCGGCCGTGGAACGTGCGGCAGAACTACCTCGCCGACGCCATCGACTACCGCTTCGACCGCATCGAGGAGGCCATGGTGTTCGGCCGGGTCGCCGAGCGCGCACCCCTGGCGGGCTGAGCGCCACGCGGCTGCCGGCGGAACTTCGTGAACTCCTACTAAATGTCCGGTGACGGCAATACGCTGATCGCCATGGCAGCACAGATGCGCGAACCCAAGGTCGTTGTCCTCGGTGGCGGTTCCTGGGGGACCACGGTGGCCTCCATCTGCGCGCGACGAGGGCCGACGCTGCAATGGGTGCGCTCGGAGGAGACCGCCAAGGACATCAACGAGAATCACCGCAACAGCCGCTATCTCGGCGACGAGGCGGTGCTGAGCGACACCCTGCGCGCCACCACCGACTTCGCCGAGGCGGCGAGCTGCGCCGACGTCGTGGTCATGGGCGTGCCCTCACACGGGTTCCGGGGGGTGCTGACCGAGCTGGCCAAGGAACTGCGGCCCTGGGTGCCGGTGGTGTCGCTGGTCAAGGGGCTCGAGCAGGGCACCAACATGCGGATGTCGCAGATCATCGAGGAGGTCTTGCCGGGTCATCCGGCGGGCATCCTGGCGGGACCGAACATCGCCCGCGAGGTCGGCGAGGGCTACGCCGCCGCGGCGGTGCTGGCCATGCCCGACCAGCATCTGGCGACCCGGCTGTCCGGGCTGTTTCGCACCCGGCGCTTCCGGGTGTACACCACCGACGACGTCATCGGGGTGGAGATGGCCGGGGCGCTGAAGAACGTCTATGCCATCTCGGTGGGAATGGGCTACTCGCTGGGGATCGGGGAGAACACCCGCGCGCTGGTGATCGCCCGCGCGCTGCGCGAGATGACGAAGCTGGGTGTGGCCGTGGGCGGCAATCCCGATACCTTCCCCGGCCTGGCCGGCCTGGGCGACCTCATCGTGACGTGCACCAGCCAGCGCAGCCGCAACCGCCACGTGGGCGAGCAACTGGGCGCCGGCAAGCCGATCGACGAGATCATCGCCTCGATGAACCAGGTCGCCGAGGGCGTCAAAGCCGCCAGCGTGATCATGGAGTTCGCCAACGAGTTCGGCCTGAACATGCCGATCGCCCGCGAAGTCGACGCGGTGATCAACCACGGTTCGACGGTCGAGGACGCCTACCGCGGCCTGATGGTCGAGATGCCCGGACACGAGGTGCACGGCTCGGGATTCTGACGTGGCCATCCGGCGCCGGCCATATTCAAATCTTTGCATTCTCTATGGGCCCGGCCCGTCCGCTTGACCCTCGGTTTGCCAGCAAAATACCGTCAATCAGGCAGCCAGGGGTTCCCGGCCATGTTCCTGTGGGTCCGGCCGGGTCGTAACCTACTGTGCGCCAAGGTGTTACGCCGACGTAATACAACGCAATACGGGGCGGATCTCGGAACATCCCCCGCTAACTCCTAACGAGGGACGAGACCGATGCGAAACATCGAAAAGCTCGGCAATAAACCTCAGGATCAGGGCACCAACTCGCGAAAAGATCGAGTGCGATCGATCATCCGGCACGACCTGCCCTCGTCGCTCGTCGTCTTCCTGGTCGCGCTCCCGCTGTCGCTGGGGATCGCGATCGCTTCCAACGCACCGGTGCTCGCCGGCCTGATCGCCGCGATCGTCGGGGGGATCGTGGTCGGCGCGATCGGCGGGTCGCCGCTGCAGGTCAGTGGGCCGGCGGCCGGGCTGACGGTGATCGTCGCCGACCTGGTGTCCGACTTCGGTTGGGGCGTAACCTGTTTGATCACCGTGGCCGCCGGCGTCCTGCAGGTGCTGCTGGGCCTCAGCCGCGTCGCGCGGGCGGCCCTGGCGATCTCGCCGGTGGTGGTGCACGCGATGCTGGCCGGCATCGGCATCACGATCGCGCTGCAGCAAGCGCACGTGCTGCTGGGCGGGAAATCCAAGAGCACGGCCTGGCACAACCTGATCGGGCTGCCGGGACAGATCATCGACTCGCACCGGCCCGGGGTCATCCTCGGCGTGCTGGTGATCGCCATCCTGGTCGCCTGGCGCTGGGTTCCGGCCAAGGTGCGCCGGGTCCCGGGCCCCCTGGTCGCCATCGTCGTCGTGACGCTCGTGTCCGTCGTCTTCCCGTTCCACGTGCGACGGATCGATCTCGACGGCTCGCCGCTGGATGCGCTGCAGCTGCCCGACATTCCGCACGACAACTGGGGCGCGGTGGCCATCGGGGTGATCACCGTCGCGCTGATCGCCAGCGTCGAGAGCCTGCTGTCGGCGGTGTCGGTCGACCGGATGCACAACGGGCCGCGCACCGACTTCAACCGCGAGCTGGTGGGCCAGGGCGCGGCCAACATCGTGTCGGGCACCATCGGCGGGCTGCCGGTCACCGGCGTAATCGTCCGCAGCTCGACCAATGTCAACGCGGGCGCCAAATCGCGCGCCTCGGCATTCATGCACGGCGTGTGGATCCTGCTGTTCACCGTCCCGTTCGCGGAGCTGGTCGAGGAGATCCCGACGGCGGCGCTGGCCGGGCTGCTCATCGTCATCGGCGTCCAGCTGCTCAAGCCCGCCCACATCGAAACCGCCTCGAAGCACGGCGATCTCGCCGTGTACGTCGTCACCGCCGTCAGCGTCGTCTTCCTCAACCTGCTGCACGGGGTGCTGATCGGGCTCGCGCTGGCCATCGCGCTGACCGGGTGGCGGGTGATCCGGGCCAAGGTCGAGGCCAAGCCGGTCGACGACGAGTGGGAGGTGACCATCGAGGGCGCCGCGTGCACGTTCCTGGCGCTCCCGCGCCTGACGCGGGTGCTGGCGTCCATCCCGGCCGGAACCGTTGTCACCGTGCATGTTTCGGTGCACTACCTGGATCACGCGGCACATCAGACGATCAGCGACTGGCAACGCCAGCACGAGGCCAACGGCGGCACGGTCCGCATCCAGGGCGCGCTCGAGACGGGTCACTCGCCGCGCAAGGCCGAGGGTGAGCTGGTGGAAACCGAAAGGCCCGAGGCGGCTGCGTGATTGGGGGTGAGCGCGGGCAATATCAACCCCGCGCCATCGCCTCCAGCCGGCGGATGCGGTCCTCGATCGGCGGGTGCGTCGAGAACAGCGAGCCGATTCGCTCACCCGCACGGAACGGGTTGGCGATCATCAGGTGCGCCTGGCTGGCCAGCTGCGGCTCCGGGGGCAGCGGGGCGGCCTGCACACCGCCGGAGATCTTGCGCAGGGCCGACGCCAGGGCCAGCGGATCGCCGGTCAACGCCGCGCCCGACTCGTCCGCCTGATACTCCCGGGACCGGGACACCGCCAGCCGCACCACGGTCGCCGCGATCGGACCGAGCAGCGAAACAAACAGCAGCGCAAAGGGATTGCCTTCGTCGTCGCGGTCACCGCCGAGGAACATCGCCATGTAGGACAGGGCGGTGATGATCGACGCCATCGCGCCGGCGATGCACGAAATGAGGATGTCGCGGTTGTAAACGTGCGACAGCTCGTGTCCCAGCACCGCGCGCAGCTCGCGCTCGTTGAGGATCCCCAAAATGCCGGTGGTGCAACACACCGCGGCGTTGCGTGGGTTGCGCCCGGTCGCGAAGGCGTTGGGCGCGTTGGTGTCGCTGATGTAGAGCCGCGGCATCGGCTGGTGCGCGGCGGTGGCGAGCTCGCGCACGATCCGGTACATCACCGGCGCCTGCAGCTCCGACACCGGTTGCGCGTGCATCGCCCGCAGCGCAAGCTTGTCGCTGTTGTAGTACGTGTAGATGTTCATCCCGACGGCGAACAGCACCGCCAGGAACATCGCCGTCCTGCCGAACAGCGAGCCCACAAACACGATCAACGCGGACATACCGACCAACAAGGCGAAGGTCTTCAGCCAGTTGGCATGGGGATGCCAGGTCATCGGTGTCCTCCTTGGAGCATCAACTATCGCTCATTGAACGCCTGAAACGGCGGCCAAGGTTCCCCCGACGCGCTAGCCGTGCCGGCTGATGGTGTAGTCGACCAGCGTCTGCAGCGCCCGCCGACCGGGCAGGTCGGGCAAAAGGGCCAGCTCGTCGCGGGCCTGCGCGGCGTACCCGGCCAACGTTTCCTTGGCCTTCGCCATCCCCGGGGAGGCCCGCAACAGCGCGAGCGCCTCGGCCACCGCGTCGTCGTCCTCGATGGGCCCGGCCAGCAGCTCGCGCAGCCGCGCCGCGTCGGGCCCGGTTTCGCGCAGGGCGTAGAGCATCGGCAGGGTGTGCACGCCTTCGCGCACGTCGGTGCCGGGCAGCTTGCCCGACTCGTGCGAGTCGCTGTCGATGTCGATGATGTCGTCGGAGATCTGGAAGGCGGTGCCGACGATGCCGCCGAGGCGGCTGAGCCGCTCGACCTGCTCGCCGTCGGCGCCCGAGAACATGGCCCCGAACCGACCCGCCGCGGCGATCAGGCAGGCGGTTTTCTCGTACACCACCTTCAGGTAGTGCTCGATCGGGTCCGCCCCCTCGGCGGCTCCCGTCAGGCCGCGGGTCTCCCGCATCTGCCCGGTCACCAGTTGGGCGAAGGTCTCGGCGATCAGCCGCACCGCCTCCGGGCCCAGCCGCGAGACCAGGCGCGACGCGGTGGCAAACAGGTAGTCGCCGGCCAGGATCGCGACGTTGTTGCCCCAGCGGACGTTCGCGGTGGGCGCGCCCCGGCGCACCTCGGCCTCGTCCATCACGTCGTCGTGGTAGAGCGTGGCCAGGTGCACCAGCTCGATGACCGCGCCCGCGATGGTCACCTCGTGGGCGTCGGGGTTCGGCCCCAGCTGCGCGGACAGCACGGTGAACAGCGGGCGGAATCGCTTGCCCCCGGCCTTGAACAGGTGCGTCAGCGAGTCGATCATCACGTCGTCGGCGCCGCGCAGCTCGGTGTCCATGAGCTGCTCGACCCGCCCGACGCCGTCGCGCACGGTCGCCGCGAATGCGGCGTCGCCGAAGTCAACGCCCGCCACCACCGTCGCCGGAGTCCTCACGCGACCAACATACTGGTGGATGTGTTGACCGGAGCCGACGTGGTGGTTGTGGGTGCCGGACCCGCGGGTTCGGCGGCCGCGGCGGGGGCCGCGCGGGCGGGCACCGACGTGCTGGTCGTCGATTCAGCCAGCTTCCCCCGCGACAAGGCGTGCGGGGACGGGTTGACCCCGCGCGCGGTCGCCGAGTGCGAGCGCCTCGGCCTGGGCGACTGGCTGGACACCCGAATCCGGCACCGGGGCCTGCGGATGAGCGGGTTCGGCGGCGAGGTGGAGGTCGGCTGGCCGGGCCCGTCGTTTCCCTCGACAGGCAGCGCGGTGGCCCGACTCGAGCTGGACGACCGAATCCGCAAGGTGGCAGAGGAGTCCGGCGCGCGGATGATGCTCGGCACGAAAGCGGTTGCGGTTCATCATGATTCGTCCCGGCGAGTGGTGTCGCTGACGCTGGCCGACGGCACCGAGGTGGGTTGCCGGCAGTTGATCGTGGCCGACGGGGCCCGGTCCTCGCTGGGCCGCAAGCTGGGCCGGCGGTGGCATCAGGAGACGGTGTACGGGGTCGCCGCCCGCGGGTACCTGACCACCCCGCGCGCCGACGACCCGTGGCTCACGTCGCACCTGGAGCTGCGCTCCCCGGACGGTGCGGTGCTGCCCGGCTACGGCTGGATCTTCCCGCTCGGCAACGGGCAGGTGAACATCGGCGTCGGGGCGTTGTCGACGTCCAAACGGCCGGCCGACCTGGCGTTGCGACCGCTGATCAACTACTACACCGACCTGCACCGGGGCGAGTGGGGCTTTACCGGGGCGCCGCGGGCCGTGTCGTCGGCGCTGCTGCCGATGGGCGGCGCGGTGTCCGGGGTGGCCGGGCCCAACTGGATGCTGATCGGCGACGCGGCGGCCTGCGTCAACCCGCTGAACGGCGAGGGCATCGACTACGGGATGGAGACGGGCCGGCTGGCCGCCGAGCTGCTGGACTGTCGCGACCTGTCGCACGTGTGGCCGTCGCTGCTGCAACAGCATTACGGCCGGGGGTTCTCGGTCGCGCGCCGGCTGGCCCTGCTGCTGACCTTTCAGCGGTTCCTACCCGCGACCGGTCCCGTCGCGATGCGCTCCCCCAGGCTGATGACGATCGCCGTGCGGGTGATGGCCAACCTGGTGACCGACGAGGACGCGGACTGGGTGGCACGGGCCTGGCGGGGCGGCGGGCGGCTGTCCCGGCTGCTCGATCGCCGGGTCCCGTTCAGCTGAGCCCTACCCCGTCCGGCCTGCTGTTTTTCCCCGCGCCCCAGATGAGAGGTGTATAGTCCGGCTAATGAAGGGAACGAAGCTGGCTACTATTGGCGGCCTGGCCGCCGCCGCCATTGCGCTGGCCGCGCCGGCGCTGGCCTCGCCGCCGCCGTCCAACGACTACGACGCGCCGTTCAAGAACACCGTCAACGGGTTCGGCATCTACCAGCCGCAGGATCAGCTCGCGTGGCTGGGCAAGATCACCTGCGACCGCATCGGCCGCGGCGTGGACGGTGACCCGTACAAGTCGGCGAACTTCATTCAGCACAACCTGCCGCGCGGCACCACCCAGGGCCAGGCGTTCCAGTTCCTCGGCGCCGCTGTCGACCACTACTGCCCGGACCAGATCGGGTTCGTGCAGCGCGCCGGCACTCACTAAGCAGTTCTCAACGCAGCGGCTTGTAGGCCGCGTGCAAGGCCACGATGCCGCCGGTCAGGTTGCGCCATCGCACCGCGGCCCAGCCGGCCCGTGAAATGTCGTGCGCCAATCTCGTCTGGTCGGGCCACGCCCTGATCGACTCCGCGAGGTAGACGTAGGCGTCGGGGTTGCTGGACACCGCGCGCGCCACCCGGGGCAGCGCCCGCATCAAGTACTCCTTGTAGGCGGTGGCGAACAGCGCGTTGGTGGGCGTGGAGAATTCGCACACCACCAACCGGCCCCCCGGCCGGGTGACGCGCGCCATCTCGCGCAGCGCCGCCTGCGGGTCGACGACGTTGCGCAGCCCGAAACTGATTGTGACAGCGTCGAATACACCGTCGCCGAACGGCAGCCGGGTGGCGTCGGCGGCCACCTTCGGCACCCTGCGGGCGGCGCCCGCCGCGAGCATGCCGACCGAGAAATCGGCCGCCACGCACCACGCCCCCGACTTCTCCAGTTCGACGGTGGACACCGCGGTTCCCGCGGCCAGGTCCAACACCTTCTGGCCCGGTCCGATCGACAGCGCCGACCGGGTGGCCTGCCGCCAGTAGCGGTCCTGGCCCAGCGACAGCACGGTGTTGGTCACGTCATACCGGCGGGCGACGCCGTCGAACATCGACGCGACGTCCCGGGGGTCCTTGTCCAACGCCGCGCGACTCACGATGCAAACGCTACCTGCCGGGAATGAGAAGGCCACATCGGCGTTGTAGCAGTGCGTGACTGAAAAAGTTTGGTTTATCACCGGTACATCGCGGGGTTTCGGACGGGCGTGGGCAATAGCGGCGCTGGAGCGCGGCGACAAGGTGGCCGCGACGGCGCGCAACACGGCATCGCTGGACGACTTGGTCGAACAATATGGCGAGAGGCTGTTGCCGATCCGGTTGGACGTCACCGATAGGGACGCCGACTTCGCCGCGGTCAAGCGGGCGCACGACCACTTCGCACGCCTGGACATCGTGGTGAACAACGCCGGCTACGGCCAGTTCGGGTTCGTCGAGGAGCTCTCCGAGAGCGACGCGCGCGATCAGATCGAGACGAACGTCTTTGGGGCGCTGTGGATCACCCAGGCCGCGCTGCCATACCTGCGCGATCAGGGCAGCGGCCACATCATCCAGGTGTCCTCGATCGGTGGCATCACGGCGTTCCCGTTGGTCGGCATCTACCACGCGTCGAAGTGGGCGCTGGAGGGCTTTTCGCAGGCGCTGGCGCAAGAGGTCGCCCCGTTCGGCGTGCACGTCACGCTGATCGAGCCGGGCGGCTTCGACACCGACTGGGCCGGCGATTCGGCCAAGCACGCCGACCCGCTGCCGGCGTACGACGAGGTTCGCGCCGCCGTGCAGGCCGAGCGCAGCAAGCGCTGGGCCAGCCCGGGCAATCCGGAGGCATCGGCCGCGGCGCTGTTGAAGGTGGTCGACGCCGAAAAGCCGCCGCTGCGAGTGTTTTTCGGCGCGTCGCCGCTGGAGACGGCCAAGGCGGACTACGAGAGCCGGCTGCGCACCTGGGAGGAATGGCAGCCCGTCGCCGAGCTGGCGCAGGGGTAGCCACCTAAACTTGACACCTGTCAAGTTTAGGTGGCATGATCATCGGCCATCCGGCGCAACCAACACAGGGTGCGTTCATGTAGGAGGTCTGGGATGACCAACCGCTACCTGCAGGGCCCATTTGCCCCGATACACGAGGAATACACGCTGACAGGGCTGGAGGTCGTCGGGACCATCCCGGATTACTTGGATGGGCGATATCTGCGAAACGGTTCGAACCCGATCAGTGAGCTCGATCCGGGGCTGTATCACTGGTTTCTCGGAGACGGCATGGTGCACGGCATCCGCATCCGTGACGGTCAGGCGGAGTGGTACCGCAACCGTTGGGTGCGCAGCCCAAGCACCTCGAAGGCTCTTGGCGAGTCCGCACCCCCCGGTCACTTCGGCTTTTTCCCAATTGGTGCGAATACCAACGTGATCGGACACGCCGGCAAGACAGTCGCGCTGATCGAGGGCGGCATCGCCAATTACGAACTCACCGAAGAGTTGGAGACGGTCGGCGTGTGCGATTTTGCCGGGACGCTCACCGGCGGGTACACGGCGCACCCCCATCGGGACCCGGAAACGGGTGAACTGCACGCGGTTTCATACAATCTTTATCGCGCCAACAAGGTGCAGTATTCGGTGATCGACGTTGAGGGTCGAGCTCGGCGTACCGTCGATATCACGGTCAGCGGCAGCCCGATGATGCACGACTTCTCCCTGACAGAGCGCTACGTCGTGTTCTACGACCTGCCGGTGACCTTCGACGCCGCGGTCGGCGCGGCCATCACGATGCCGCGTGGGCTGCGGCCGGTTGCGCAGCTGATTCTGTCGGCGCTGATAGGCCGGGTCGCCATTCCGGATCCCATCGTCGCGCGACTGCCAACGGCGACCATAGACCGGCGGATGCCCTACTCGTGGAATCCGAATTACCCTGCCCGCGTGGGAGTGATGCCCCGAGAGGGCGGCGACGCGGATGTGCGTTGGTTCGACGTCGAACCGTGCTACGTGTTTCATCCGATGAACGCCTACGAAGAAGGCGACACGATCGTGCTCGACGTGGTACGGAACGAGAAGATGTTCGACCGCGACCGGACCGGTCCCAACGAAGGGCCGCCCACCCTGGACCGCTGGATCATCGATCTGGCCGACGGAAAGTTGCGTGAAGCTCGCTTCGACGATCGTGGCCAGGAGTTTCCCCGCATAGACGAGCGCCTCGTTGGAAAGCGACATCGATACGGCTATACACCGACGGTGCTGGAGGGGATCGAAGGTGGCGATTCCCTGCTCAAGCATGATTTTGTTCGCGGCAACACTCAGTCGCGTTGCCTCGGGTCGCAAAAAGCGTTGGGTGAATTCGTGTTTCACCCGTCGTCGCCCGATGCCGCCGAAGACGACGGCGTGCTGATGGGCTATGTCTATGACCGATCCACGAATCGCAGCGAGTTGACGATTCTCGACGCGCAAACCCTTGAGGACGTTGCCAGCATCAAGCTGCCGCATCGAGTACCGGCGGGATTCCACGGCAACTGGGTCCCGGAGCACAACTACCGAATGAGCGACGCTCCACACCGGTAGTTGTCAACTCAACGGTGCCGTACGCAAAGACAGGTAGTCGGCTACGCATGTGGTGGGCTCTCGTGCCCCTGAGACTCGGTGGTGGAAGCACACCACCGACGACTCACGGGGACCACCATGACCATCACGGTTGACGCGCCGACCTGCCCGAGTGTGTTTGATGCCGGCCTTCCCACGATCGACTACGAGCATTGCCGCGACATCGAGGAGGCCCACGCGATCATCCGCGGCGCGCGCCAGCAGGCGTCGATCGCCATCGGCCCGCACGGCCCGGAATTGCTGACCTACGAACTGGTTCGAACCATCTTGCGCGACCCGCGATTCCGCGTGCCCCAGGGCATGTTCCTTGCCTCGCAGGGCATCACCTCCGGCCCGCTGTGGGAGCGCGTCGCGACCAACCTGATCAGCCTCGACGGGGCCGAGCACCACCGGCTGCGCCGGCTGGTGTCCAAAGCCTTCACCCCACGAGCCACCGCGCGGCTGCGTACGACGATCACCGACGTGATCAACGAACTGATCGACCACCACATCGCAGCCGGGCGCTGCGAGGTGGTCGTCGACATCGCCCGCCAGTACCCCATCCCGATCATCTGCGCGTTGTTGGGCGCCCCGGCCGGGGACTGGAAGCTGTTCTCGGAGTGGACCGACGACATCTTCAAGGTCTTCAGCTGGGACGTCGCCGCCCACCAGCGCAGCATCTTGGCCGCGTGGGACGAGCTCGACGCCTACATCGACGGCATGGTCGCGCAGCGCCGCCACAACCTGACCGACGACCTGATCTCCGACCTGATCCGCGCCGAGGATGACGGCGACCACCTCACCGCCGATGAGCTGCGGATGCTGGTGGCGGGCCTGCTGATGGCCGGCACCGACACCACCCGCAACCAGCTGGCCGCCTCGGTGCACGCGCTGTGCGACCGCCCCGACCAGTGGACGTTGCTCGCCGAGCATCCCGACCTCGCGAACGGCGCGGTCGAAGAGACCATGCGGCATTCACCGGTCGTTGCCGCCACCTTGCGCATCGCGCTCGAGGACGTCGAAATCGCCGGGGTCGCAATCCCCGCCGGCACCCTGGTCATCGCGAACACCGCCGCCGCCAACCGCGATCCCGCCGTCTACGACGAACCCGACCGCCTCGACATCACCCGGGCGGGGGCCCCGCCGATGCAGACGTTCGGCGCCGGCATGCACTACTGCCTGGGCGCCAACCTCGCGCGGCTCGAGCTCGCCGAGGCCCTGGCGGTCATCACACGGCGCATGCCCAATGCCCACCGCACCGGACCCGCCCCGTGGAAGCCCCTCACCGGGCTCAGCGGACCGGCAACGTTGACGATCAAATTCAGCCAGTACAGCTGACCGTCGCTTCGGCAATCAGGCCATTGAGTGCGAAATCGGTGCTGCCGCAAAGAATTCGCGCAGCGAATCGGCCATCCGCGCTCGCACCGGTGCACCCGAGATGACCACGTCGACCATGGCCAGCGACAGGTGGGTGTGGCCCCGAGCGCGCACATGCTCGGTCGGTACGCCCGCCGCTTCGAGCGCGGCCACGTAGGCCTCGCCGACGTCGCGCAGGGGATCGAACTCGGCGGTCACCACGATCGCCGGCGGCAACCCGGACAGGTCGACGGCAGTCAAGGGGGCGAATCGCGGATCGTCGCGATCCGCCGCGTCGATGTAATGGTCGTAGAACCAGCGAAGTAGCGGCGTCGTGAGGCCGTAGCCGTCCGCATTCTCGATGAAGGATGCGCGCGTCATGTCGCCGGATGTCACGGGCGTCAACAACACCTGGCCCGCGATCGTCGGGCCGTTCATGTCCCGCGCCAGCCGGCACACCACGGCCGCGAGGCCTCCGCCCGCGCTCCAGCCGCACACCGCCAACCGTCCCGGGATGCCGCCGAGCGCCCCGGCGTTGTCGGCGACCCACCGCACCGCGGCCATCGCGTCGTCCACGGCCGCAGGGAAGCGGTGCTCGGGCGCATGACGGTAGTCCACCGAGACCACCATGGCGCCGCTTCGCGCGCACAGGTCGCGGCACAGTGGATCATCCGAGGCGGCGTCACCGAGAACGTAGCCCCCGCCATGGAAATACACGACCACCGGGTGCGGGCCCGCGGTAGCGGGCCGGTAGAGCCGGTACGCCAAATCGCCGGCGGCGCCGGACAACACACCGTCGACGATCTCGCCGACATCGGGTCCCGGCGGCCGAACCATCGACATCTGCGCGTACAACGCGCGGGCATCATCCACGGCCATCGATTCCATCGGCGGCAGGTTCATCTCCGCCGCGGCGTTGAGGACCATCTCCACGTCCGGCTGCAACCGGCGCACCACCCCGTCGTTGCACCGAGAGCCGGCGGGACCGGACAGGCGGAAACCCAGATAGTCCCGGGCGACAACCTCATCACAGCCGGCGCGGTAGAAGTCCAGGCCCGCGCAATAGGCCAGGAAAACCCGCGGCTTTCCGGGCACATTGGCGCCCATGTACCACGAGTTCGCCGACGGGTAGAGCGTGATGTCGGCGCAGTCGTTGACGTGTTGCGTCCACCCGGCTTCGGCCGTTTCGGTGGGCTCGATGACCTCGAAACCTTCCGCGCCCAGGTAACCGAGGCAGTCGAGCACCCAGTCCGCGTGCTGTTCGATCGACACGACCATATTCGTCAGCACCGAGGGGCTGCCGGGGCCGGTGATGAAAAACAGGTTGGGAAAGCCGGCCGTGCTCAGCCCGAGGTACGTCTGCGGGCCGTGCGCCCATTTGTCCTTGAGCGCCACGTCGTTTCGGCCCCGGAAGTCGACGGCGGTCAGCGCGCCGGTGACGGCGTCGAAACCGGTGGCGAAGACGATCGCGTCCAGGGCGAACGACTGGTCGACGGTGTCGATGCCCGTATCCGTGACTTGCCGGATGGGGTGCTTGCGGACGTTGACCAGGCGCACGTGCGGCAGGTTGTAGGTGGCGTAGTAGTTCGTGTCCAGGCAGGGCCGTTTCCCCGCGACGGGGTGATCGGTGGGGCATAGATCGGCCGCCGTCTGCGGATCGTCGACGATGGCGCGGATCTTGTTGCGGAAGAACTCTGCGAAGTCGGCGTTGGCCGCGGCGTTGCTCATCACATCGGAGAATGCGTTCACCGATTCGAACAGCAGGCCGCCGGTCCAGACTTGCTCGTAACGTCGTTGCCGTTCGGCCTCCGACACGCTGAAGGTCGGGGTGATGCTTCGCTCCATCGGAATGCCGGCCGGTGAAATCCTTGCCGCCGCACGGTATTCCGCCTCATTCGCCGTTTGCGCGAGCTTCTCGGCCGACAACGGGCCGTTGCGCGCCGGGATCGAAAAATTCGGGGTCCGCTGAAAGACCACCAGTTCTCGCGCTTGCTGGGCGATGATCGGAATCGATTGAACGCCAGAGGATCCCGTGCCGATCACCGCCACCCGCTTGCCGCGGAAATCCACCGGCTCGTGCGGCCAGTTGCTGGTGAAGTACACGTCGCCGGCGAAGCGCTCGAGTCCGTCGACCTCGGGCGGCTTCGGCGCGGAAAGGCAGCCCGTGGCCATCACGACGAAACGACAGGTGAGCTGATCCCCCGCGCCGGTGGCGATCCGCCACAACGAGGCATCGTCGTCCCAGCTCGCCCGCTGCACCCGCGTCGAGAAGGTGATGTGGCGGCGCAGGTCGTGCTTGTCGGCGACGTGATTGAGATAGCGCAGGATCTCCGGCTGGGTGGCGTACTTCTCCGACCACTGCCAGTCGCGGCGCCAGTCGGGATCGAAGCTGTACATGTAGTCGACGCTGGGCACGTCGACCCGGGCGCCCGGGTAGCGGTTCCAGTACCAGGTGCCGCCGAGGTCGTCGCCCGCCTCGAAGACGCGGAATCGGTAACCGGACCGACTTAGCCGGTAGGCAAGGTACAGGCCCGCGATGCCCGCGCCCACCACGACGACGTCGCTGTCCGGCCGCAGCCGGTCTGTGCTGGCTTTATCGGTCATCGTCCGATGATCCCGCCACACCCGGCGGCTGTCTTGAGTACGGCAATACTCGCTTTGCTGCCGACCGGGGCCGACGAGCACCGGCAAAATGCGTCACCGTCTCGCGCCGCTCAAGCTCCTACCCGTCAACGAGGCCCAATTGGGGCCGACCGCCACCGAGGAGCGACGGATGGAAACCGACCGAAACAGCGATGACCGCCCGGGCCGCCATGAGCCGGTGTTTCGTGAGCGGTGGCGCGACCGCCAGTCCGCTGCGAGCCGCCCCGGCGAACTCATCAAGCAGCAGGGGTGGGTGAACCCGGGCCTTGTCGCACTCACCGTGCTGTTGGCAGCGGGCGCGGTGTACGCCGGTACCGTCAGCGTCGCGCAGACCGAGGCGCTACCAGCCGTCGCTCAAGGTGTCTGGGTCACGGCGAGCCGTGAGGGGGTGACACCGCCCCCACCGGGTGCGCCCGTCCAGTTCCGGGACCCCTCCGGCACGACGCAGGGCGTCGTCGTCGATGTGACCGCGACCGAGGTGAAGGCCGAATTGGCCCGTCCCGTTTCGGCACCGGCCGGTGAGCTTGTTGTCCCACAGGGACGGCGGCGGCTGATCGGCGTGCTGATGCCGAGGCTGCGGTGAAGGGACGGACGCGGGCGATCCCGTACATCGCGCAGGCCGAGATGGCCGACTGCGGTGCCGCCGCGCTGGCCATGGCGCTCGGCTATCACGGGCGCCACGTTTCGCTCACCGAGATGCACGAAGCCACCGGGACCGGGCGCGACGGCGTGGACGCGTTGCGGCTAGCCGAGGCCGCGTCGGCGTACGGCTTGCGCGCCCGAGGGGTCGCCACCGAGCTCGACGACCTTCGGGACCTGCCGCGGGGCACCATATTACATTGGGGTGCAGCACATTTCGTTGTTCTCGACTCGACGTCACAGCGCGGCGTGACCATTGTCGATCCGGCCGCCGGGCGCTACCGGCTCAGCTGGGGCACCGTCAACGACCTCTACAGCGGCGTCGCGGTCATGCTGGAGCCCGGCGACAGTTTCGCGGCCGGTGGCCGGAAGGCCCCGGGGGCGTTGCATCACGCCCGGCGCCTGCTGGCCCGGTCGAGCGGAATCGCCCGCGTGCTGGTCACCTCGGTGGTGGTGCGGGTGATGGCGCTGGCGGTGCCGGCGCTGACCGGCGTGATCGTCGATCGGGTGGTGCCCAATGACGACGGGCGCTTGCTGAAGGTGCTGGCCGCCGTGATGGCCGCGCTGATCGGCTATTCGGTGCTCGCGACGTATCTGCGCGCCCAGCTGCTGTTACGGCTGCGCAGCCGTCTGGACGTCGACATGACGCTCGACTTCCTCGAGCACCTGGTGGACCTGCCGTACGCCTTCTTCATGAAGCGCTCCTCGGGGGACCTGATGATGCGATTGCGCAGCAACGCCACCGTTCGCGAGATCCTCACCACGGGCACCATCTCCGCGCTACTCGACGGCACGCTGGCCACCCTCTACCTGGTCGTCATATTCGTCCTGTCGCCGGCCCTGGGCGTCCTCGTCTGCGGGCTGGGTGCTGCCCAAGTCGCCGTGCTGTTCGCGGCGCGCCGCCGCAACCAGCACCTGATGGGCGAGGCGCTGGCCACCGAGGCCCGCTCGCAGTCCTATGCCTACGAAATGTTTTCGGCCGTCGAGACGCTCAAGGCCGCCGGCGCGGAGCGTCGCGCCGTTTCTCACTGGACCAACCTGTTCGTCGCCGAAATGAACGTCTCGCTGCGCCGAGGGCGACTGGAGGCCCTCGTGTCGACCGCGATCCACGGCCTGGCGCTGTTGTCCCCCATCGCGGTGCTGCTGGTTGGCGCCGCCCTGACTTCCGGCGGGCAGCTGTCGCTGGGCACCATGCTCGCCCTGGCCGCGCTGGCAACGGGATTCCTTGAGCCACTGGGCATTCTGGTCGCCACCGCGTTGCAGGTGCAGCTGCTCGGCAGCTATCTGGCCCGCCTCGACGACGTGTTCAACACCCCCACCGAAACCGCCGGTCGCGAGCTGCGGCATGCGCCGGAGCTCACCGGGTCGGTACGCGCCGAACGACTCACCTTCCGCTACGACCCCCACGGCCCACCGGTCGTCAACGACGCCAGCCTCGAGGTGCGCCCCGGACAGGTCCTGGCCATCGTCGGGCGTTCCGGCTCAGGCAAATCCACGCTCGGCCGGCTGCTCTTGGGTCTCTACGCCCCCTCGGAGGGCCGCGTCCTGCTCGACGGCATGGACCTTGCCGCCCTGCACCCGCGCAGCGTGCGCTCCCAAATTGGCGTGGTGACCCAAGACCCCTATATCTTCGGGCTGCCGATTCGCGACAACCTGGTGCTGGGCAACCCCGGCCTGCCGCTGGAACGGCTCGAGTCAGCCGCGGAGCTGGCCGGCATCGCCGACGATATCCGCGCGATGCCAATGGGATTCGATACCCCGCTCGTCGACGCGGGCGCATCGCTCTCGGGTGGTCAACGCCAACGGCTTGCCCTGGCGCGCGCGCTCGCTCCCCGGCCGCGGATCTTGTTGCTCGACGAGGCGACGAGCAGCCTCGACACCGTCACCGAGGCCAGGGTCCACGCCAACATCGCCCGACTCGGCTGCACCGTCATCGTGATCGCGCACCGACTGGCCACCGTGATCGACGCCGACCAGATCGTGGTGATGGACAAGGGCCGGGTGGTCGAGGCCGGGTCTCACCTCGACCTGATGGCCGCTGGTGGTCATTACGCACAACTCGTAGCCGGACAACTCGTCGGCGAGACGACCCATTAGGAGCTGGAAATGAACGAATCGACATCCGCACTGAATCCGAGTGGCTTCTTCGTGATGCGGGCGCCGTTGCTCCCACTGGAGGAATTGGACCGCCTGCGCGCCGACTCCACCTACTGGCGCAGCCTGGTCGCGCGGCCGGAGATTCGGGAGGCGCTGCACCTCGCCTCGCCGGGGTTGACGCGCCGCTTGGTGGCGGGCGATCCGGACGCCCGAGTGATCGCCTCTGTGACCGCTTACCTGGCCCGCATGTGCACCCGCGCAACACCATTCGGGCTCTTCGCCGGCTGCTCGCTGGGGAAGGTGAGTCCGGAACCGGGAGCTACCGCGCTGGTGGTCGACGGTCCGGAGGGGGTGAGCCGGCACAGCCGACCCGACACGGAGGTGCTGGCCGCGCTGGTGGAACGGCTACTGGCCGACCCGGCGACACGGCCGTCGATGAAGGTGGAACCCAACTCCAGCCGCTACCACGCGGCGGGCGCCATGCGGCTCATCGAAAGCCGGCTTCGCGACGGCCGTCGCACGCATCACCTGGTCGTGGTCGAGGACGACGCGCCGTTGCGGTGTGCGCTGGAGGCGGCCGCCGGCGGCCGCGTGGTGGACCGAGTCGTCGAGGCCGTTGCCGAAGGGGTCGGGGTCGAGCGCGACGAGGCCCGCGAATACGTCGACGCCCTGATCGAGGCCAAGGTCCTGACACCGGTGGCCGAGCCCGCGGTGACGGGCGCCGAACCGCTGACGCAGCTGATGTCGTCGCTGAGCGGGCCGGACTTCGCCGCGACGTCGGAGGCGTTGCGGCGCGTATGCGAGGAGCTCGCCGGTCTGGACGCCGCCGGGATCGGCAATCCGCCGGAGGCCTACGAGGCGGTCGCCGCGACGCTGCTCGAGCTGGCCGGTGCGGGAGACGAGGCGCGGCTGGTCCAGGTCGACCTGCACCGGGCGGGCTCGGGTTTGACCCTGGGGTCGGACACCGTGCGGCTGCTGACCGAGGGCGTGCAACTGCTGCATCGGCTGTCCACGGGCGGCGAGGATCCGGCGCTGACCCGCTTCAAGCAGCAGTTCGCGGCGCGTTACGAGGACCGCGAGGTCGCCCTGATGGAGGCGCTCGACGAGGAGATGGGCATCGGGTTCGACGCGTCGACGCACCCGGCGGCCGACGAGTCGCCGCTGCTGGAGGGCATGGACCTGGGTGGCCCGGCGCCGCACTACGCGTTCGCCGCCCGCGACGCGGCATTGCTCGACCTAGTCATGCGCGTTCGCGACAGTGGCGCCGCGAGTCTCGAGCTCGACGCCGCGACAGTCGCTCGACTCGAGTCGTCCTCGCCGTCGCCGGCGCCGTTGCCCGACGGTCTGGCCGTCAATGCCAGCCTGCTCGAGGACGGCGTCGAGATCGACTGTGCCTACGGGCCTTCGGGGGCGCAGCTGCTCGGCCGGTTCTGTCACGGCGATCCCCGCCTGTCCGACGCGGTCCGAAACCATTTGCGTGCCGAGGAGGCGCAGTCGCCCGGGGTGGTGTTCGCCGAAATCATCCATTTGCCGGAAGGCCGGGTGGGCAACGTCTTGGCCCGGCCGGTGCTGCGCGACTACGAACTGGTGCTGTTGGGGCGTTCGGGCTCACCCGCGGACCGTCAGCTCGGCGTCGACGAGCTGACCGTGCGGCTCGAGGGTGACCGCGTCGTCCTCTATAGCCCGCGGCTGGGCGCCGAAGTCAGGCCGCGGCTGACCACCGCGCACAATCCGGCGTGGCGCGGTTTCGGGGTGTACCGGTTTCTCGCCGCGCTGCAAAGCGACGGCGTAACCGGCGGACTCGCGTGGGATTGGGGCGCCCTCTCCGGGGCGCCGACGTTGCCGCGGGTCACCTCCGGGCGCCTGGTGTTGGCGCGGGCCCGCTGGCGGCTGTCGGCGGACGAGATCTCCCTGGTCACCAAACCCGACGCCGTGCCCGGCTGGGCGGCCCTCACCCGCCAGCGGGGGCTACCCGGCCAGCTGCTCATCGCCGACGGTGACAACCGCCTGTACGTCGACACCGCCAGCCCGGTCCTGACCGCCGCGGCCGCGAAGGTGCTCCGCGGGCGGAGTGAGGCGATCGTCGAGGAGGTCCTGCCCACCGGGGTCGCCACCGGGCCGCAGGGCCGGTTCGCCCACGAACTCATCGTGCCGTTCGTCCGCCGCGGCGAGCCGGCACCCGCCCCCAGATCGTGGACCGCGCCCAAGGCGCACCGGACCTTCGCGCCCGGCAGTCAGTGGCTCTACCTCAAGGCGTACGCGGGTACCGCGTCCGCGGATCGCATCCTGACCGACACCGTCGGACCCGTCATCGCGAAGCTGCGCGAAGGCGGCGTAGTCGACCACTGGTTCTTCCTGCGCTATGCCGACCCCGAACATCACCTGCGGCTTCGGTTGCATGGTAACCCCGCGGCACTGCGTGACCACGCCTTACCGGCACTGACCGACGCGCTCGCCCCCCACCTCGCCGACGGCACGGTATGGAAGCTGGCCACCGACACCTACCACCGCGAGATCGAACGGTACGGCGGCGACGCCGGCATCGAACTGGCCGAGCACATCCACGCCGTCGACAGCGAGGCCGTGCTGCAGGTGCTGGACCTGCTTGACCCCTGCGGCGACGAGGCGGCCGACGCCCGCTGGAAGCTGTGCCTGTACGCCACCGACCGCCTCCTGGCCGACGCGGGCCTGGACATCCGGGAGCGCCGCGAGTGGGCCAGGAGCGGGGCTGCCGGCTACCGGCTTGAATACCCCAACGCGGCCAACCTGGACCCCGGGATCGGGCAGCGCTGGCGCCGCGAGCGCGCCGACGTCACAGCGCTGCTCGATGACACCAAGGAGCACCCGTACGAGTCCGCGCGCCAAGCGTTCGGGCGGCGATCCGAGCGGCTGGTGCCGCTGCTTGCGGAGCTGGCGGACCTCTGCGAGTCCGGTGGGCTGACCCAGTCCTATTCGGACCTGCTGCACAGCTTCAGTCACCTGAACGCCGTGCGGCTGCTGCGCTCGGCCGCCCGCACCCACGAACTCATCCTGCTGAGCTTCCTCGATCGCCACTATGCGAGCCAGTTGGCGCGGGCCAAATAGCGTCACGTTTCGCCCGTTTCGTCGCTCCTACCTGTGAGCACGGGCGAAACCCGGTCCGCGCCAACACAAATCACAACAAGGAGAAGACAATGAACACCAACCACGCCAAGCTGGTCCTGCGCCGGCAGAGCATTCGCGCCCTGACGGCCGACGAGCTGCGCATGGCCCACGGCGGCGAGGGCGGCAACGGTACCGGCGGCGGCAACGGCACGGGCAAGACCACCAAGCACACCACGGTGCCCACCACCGGGACCCACACCGGCACCCGCACCAATCCGACGCTGACGGCCACGGATCTACCCCAACAGACGGTCACCGTGGCCTAGCCGCAATGCCCGCCCGAAAGAAACTGCCCCACAAGCGATTCCGTATCGATTGTGGGGCAGTCCTCGTTGTCGTGGCATGCAAAAAGATGTCACCCTTCGACGGCGCCGGCGCTCCTACCTATGAGTGGGCCCGCCCGGGCTCGCCGTCAACGAATCACTAAGAAGGAAAGATCCGATGAGTATCAATCACGACAAGCTCGCGCTGCGCCGCCAGAGCATCCGCACCCTGACCGCCGACGAGCTGCGCTTCGCGCACGGCGGCCGCGGCAACGGCACCGGTACCGGCACCGGAAACGGCACGGGCACCGGCACCGGGAACGGCACCGGCACCCGGACGGCCCACACCAAAACGAAGGCGTGAGCTGCACCAAACACGTCAAAATCGTCGCCGCCGCCCCTAACCGTCACATCGGTTAGGGGCGGTGGTCGTTCGCGTGCTCGGGTACCGGGGCCCGCCCATCGGGCCCTTACCAAATGGGTAGTAAACCCTTCCCGCGCGGGAGCGGAAACTGGCCACCGCGGTGATTACGAACTCATCTACAATCACCGAGCATTTCAGTCATGACTTCCATGACCACACTTCCGAACAGCCGCATCGTCAGCGACGCCGACCTCGCCCGCGCTGCGGCGGCCGGCGACCGCGGGGCCTTGGCCGGGATCTACAACCGGTACGCCGCCCCGCTGCACGCCTACTGCGTGGGCATACTGCGCGATCGCCACGCGGCCTCTGACTGCGTGCAGGAGGTCTTCTGCACCGCGACAACGGAGTTGCCGAAGCTGCGCGACGCGGACAAGCTGAGGCCGTGGCTCTACGCCATCGCCCGTCGCAGCGCGCTGAGAATCGCGGCCGGACGCCGCCGCGAGGCCGCCTACGACGAGCTGCCCGACGATGCGGCAACCGGTCCGGGGCCCTTCACGCTGACGGCGCGCAACGAACTCGCTCAACTGATCGCCCAGGCGGCCCAGGGATTGTCCGAGCGCGACCGCCAGGTGTTGGAGCTTGCCTACCGTCGCGGCCTGGCCGGAACCGAGCTCGCGCAGGCTTTGGGCATGAGCTACGACTCCACCAAAAAGCTCCTGCAACGGCTGCGCGACACCATCGAGCGCTCGCTGGGCGCACTGTTGGTGGCCCGGCGCACCGCCCAAACCGGATGCCCCCAGCTCACCGCAGACCTGGCCGGCTGGGACCAGCAGTTCAACGTCCTGATGCGCAAACGCATTGCGCGCCACATCGATTCATGCCCCGCCTGCGACGAATACCGCCGCAGTGCGCTCAGCGCCGTCGCCCTGCTCGGCGGCGGGGTGCTCGACAAGGTGTCGTGATCGCACACGGCCGCGGTGGCCCCGCCGGAACGTCCCTCCCGGTCACCGTTGCTGCGGACGACGCTCACGCAGCATGGAACGGTTGACGGCCCCGAGCCGGATGGCCGCGTTGGCTAGCCGGACGCGGCGATCTCCCTCGGTGGTGATGCCGAACTTGTCGTACAGGTGTTGCAGATGTTGCTTGACGGCCGCCTCGGTAACGAATAACTCCTGGGCTACCCGACGTACGGATGCGGGCTCGGGAAACGGGTCATCGGAGACGAAGGGACGGCACAAAGCCTTGAGGACCTCGAATTCGCGCGCGGTCATCCGGGGCGGTCGCAAGATCGACTTACCCGTCTCGGTTTCTTGATCACCCGGCGCTTCGTCGGGCCCCCTTGTCATCCAGAAGACCAACCGTGAACTGCCGAGCCGCAATTCGTCTCCGGACCGCAGGATCCGTTCTGCCGCGATCTTTTCCCCGTTGACAAAGGTGCCGTTGCGGCTACCCAGATCCCGCACGGACCAGGCCTGCCCGAAGTTCTCCAAGACCGCGTGCACGCGGGACACAGTCGCGTCGTGTTCGAGCGCCACCGCATTGGTCAAAGACTTGCCGAGCGTCACTCGCTCACCACTGAGTGCCACCAGCTCGCGTCCTGACGGCTTCCAGACCTCCAGATGGGAAGACATACTGACCCCTCCTATCAGGCCAATTCTGACCCCCAACGCAAAGCCTGGTCGAGAACCGTCCGCCAAACGCGTCGCACCAAACTTGGATGTTAGAACGCAATGCGCTGCCGCGAGAATATTAAGTCAGGATGAGGACAGCAAACGTTGGGCGGCGCGGCGCCGCCCGGCAGCTCAACCGCCCTGGGCGTACCGCTTGGCGAACATCCGCCTGCGGGCGAACGGCGACAACACCGCCTCGTAGTGGCCGAGCAGCTCGTCGCAGATCACCGGCCAACTGCGGCCGAGCACGCTGCGCCGGGCCGCCAGCGCGTAGCGATGGCGCTCGTCGATCAGGTGGGTGACGGCCGCGGGCAGCCTCGCCTCGAACTCGTCGACGCCCAGTAACAAACCGGTGCGCCACGGCGTGACAAGGTCGCGTGGGCCGCCGGCGTCGGGGGCGATCACCGGCAACCCCGACGCCAGCGCTTCTTGCACGACTTGGCAGAACGTCTCGTGTTCGCCGGGATGCACGAAGACATCCATGCTGGCGTATGCCACGGCGAGCTCTTCGCCGTACAGCGCGCCGGTGAAAACCGCCGTCGGCATTGCTTTTTGCAGCTTGTTCCGGTCGACACCGTCACCGACGATGACGAGTTGCAGGTCGTCGCGCGCCGCCAGCGGGGCCAACCGCTCGACGTGCTTCTCGGGCGCCAGCCGGCCGACGAACCCGACGATCGGCTTGCCGTGCGGCGACCATCGCCGCCTGAGCGCCTCGTCGCGGGCCGACGGGGCGAACCGCAGCACGTCGACACCGCGGGCCCAGTGGTGCACCCGCGGAAAACGGTGCGCCACAAGGGATTCGATGGTCACGCTGGACGGTGCCAGCGTGCGGTCGGCGAGGCTGTGCAGGTGCCGGAACCACGCCCATGCGGCCCGTTGCGTCATGGGGATGCCATAGCTTGCCGCGAAACCCGGTACGTCCGTTTGATACACGGCGACCGTCGGCACGCCCAGCCAGCGGGCCGCCTTGACACCGCCGTAGCCGAGCAAGGCCGGCGACGCCAAATGCACGACGTGCGGGTCGAATCCGCGCAACACGCTCACCATCCGGGGTGTCGGCACGCCCAGGGGCAGCGTGGTCACCTTGGGGAACATGCGCGACGGGACTCGGTGCACCCGAATCCCGTCGTAGATACGATCCGCCGGAGCCGCGCCGGGTGGGGTGTCCGGCGCGACGACCAGGGCTTCGTGACCGGTCCGACGCAGATGCTCGAGGACCCGGATCACCGAGTTGCTGACACCGTTGACCTCCGGCAGGAACGATTCGGCGACGATGGCAACGCGCACGACACTACGGTCTCAGCACCGGCTGTCGCGAAGGTTGCCTGCGGGCATACGTCACGCGAAATCTGCTGGTCGGGCGCAGTGAACCCCAGCTAGGCGGGTGTGATCTTCGCCTCGGGCCGGCGATCCAGCAGCTTGTCCAGCAGCGCCAGCCCCACCAGGAGGACGGCGGCCACCAGCCAGCACACCACCGCGATGGACCCCGCCGGGATGATGGCCAGCCCGGCGTTGCGGTGCTGCACGCGAACCAGGTTGGGGTCGTTCTTGTTGTATTCGACGTAGATCCGCATCCCGGTCGCCAGGTGCGACGGGTACAGCACGCCGAGTTCGGGACGATACGTGACCCGCTCGGGGGTGACGAATTCGATGGTGGAGCGGCGCGGCCCGGCGCTGAGCACCTCGGCCTGCGCCACCCCCATGTTGTGTTGAATCGCAAGGTCGTCGCGCCATGCGCCGGCGACCAACAGGACCGACTGCAGCGTGACCAGGCCGGTGACGATGAGCACCGCGATCCGGGCCCAGCGCAACGCGATCCTCGCCGGGGTCTGCGGCGGCTCGTCACTGCGCCCGTGAATCAGGATGCGCAGTAACGCTTTTGGGCTCGTCACAGGGCGGCCTTGATGGCGGCATGCAGCTGTCGCAGCGACGACCGGTCGGCCTTGACCTCCAATACCCGCATCCCGGTGGGCGGTTCGTCGAGCGCCGCGCTCAATTGGTCGGCCTCGATCTGACGGCTCTCGACGTGATAGGCCCGACACAGCGCGCCCACGTCGACGTCGTGCGGCGTGCCGAAGATGCGCGAGGACACGTCGGAGAACCGCGGGTCACCCTGCTCGAGCAGCTCGAAGATACCGCCGCCGTTGTCGTTGGAGACCACGATGGTCAACTGGCGCGGGGTCGGCTCGGTGGGGCCGATCAGCAGCCCGGAGCTGTCGTGGACGAACGTCAGATCGCCGATCAGCGCGACGGTGCGGCCCTCGTAGGCCAGGGCGGCCCCGATCGCGGTGGACACCGTGCCGTCGATGCCGGCGACCCCGCGGTTGGAGCGGACCCGGATGCCGTGGGTGTCCAGGCCGACCAGGGCCGCGTCGCGAACCGGGTTCGACGCCCCGAGCACCAGCTGGTCCCCCGGACGCAGCGCGTCGGCCACCGCGGCCGCCACGTGCAAACCCGTGGTCAGCGGGTGCGCCTTCAGCTGCCCTCGCACGGCCTCGATCGCGTGCCGGTTGACCTCCGCGCAGCGCCTCAACCAGGCCGGATTCGGCGTGCCGCTGGTGACCGCCCGCGTCCCGGTGGCCTGGGAGTTGCCCGAGACGTCCGGCCAGCGCGGCCCGGTGGTCAGCGCGTACACCGGAACCTGCGGGTCGGCCAGCAACGCCGACACCGGCCGGTGCAGGGTCGGGCGGCCGAGCATGATCACCTGCTTGGGCCGCAGCAGCGGCAGGGCCAGCGGGTGCAGCGGGTTGGCGGGGGCCGGCGCCGTGGGCTCGGCGACCGTCGGCAACTCGGCGAGGTTGGGGTGCGTGCCGGCGCCGTGTCCGGCGATGACGATGGTGTCGGGCGACAGGTCGATGTCCAGCGGCTGGTCGAAGGTGACGGCCGGGGTGTAGGTCCACGGGCGTCCGTCGGGCCGTCCCGGCGGAACGGTGGCGCCGTGGGGCTCGGGATCGGGCACCAGCGGTTCGCGCAACGGGATGTCGAACTGCACCGGCCCGGCATTGGCGGTGCGAGATCCCGTGGCGGCGGCCAAGACTCGGCAGGTGGCCGATCGCCAGGTGGCGTTGAGCCCGTCCAGCCGCTCGGGCGCGTCCTCGGCCAGGCCCAGGCTGATGGCGGCGCGGACCTGGGTGCCGAAGTAGCCCAGCTGCTCCATGGTCTGGTTGGCCCCGGTGCCCAGCATCTCGTAGGGCCGGTTGGCCGACAACACGATCAGCGGCACCCGCGCGTAGTTGGCCTCCACCACGGCCGGTCCCAGGTTGGCCACGGCGGTGCCCGACGTCATGGCGACACACACCGGGGCGCCGGCGGCGATCGCCAGCCCGATGGCCAGGTAGCCGGCGGTGCGCTCGTCGATGCGGACGTGCAGCCGGATCCGCCCGGAGCGGTCGGCGTCCTGCAGGGCAAAGGCCAGCGGCGCGTTGCGCGACCCCGGGCAGAGCACGACGTCGCGGACGCCGCCGCGAATCAGCTCGTCGACGACGACGCGGGCCTGTGTCGTCGAGGGGTTCACTCCTACAGCCTGTCACAACCCGCCGACCGGGGCCGGGCTCAGTTGCCGGCGAAGAACTTCAGCGCGGCCTCGTTGACGGCTTCCGGGCGCTCGAAGAAACCCAGGTGGCCGGCGTCGGGGATCTGCACGTACCGGCCGTTGGGCAGCGCGTCGGCGACCTCGCGCCCCAGGTAGGGCGGCGTCAGCACGTCGTCGGAGAAGCCGATCACCAGCACCGGGGTCGCGATGGCGCGGTAGGCGGGCAGCCGGTTGGTGTACGGGGCGACGTCGAGCTGGCAGCGGGTACCGGGGGTGGACTTCATCGGCCACATGGAGAACATCGCGATCCAGTCCGCCACGGCGACGTCGTCGTTGAGCGTCTTGCGCGAAAAGTTCTCCAACAGACGGATTTTCGCGTCGTAGGAGTTCGGCAACTGGACGCCGGCGTCGCTGAGTTCGGCCTCGGCGTCGCGGAAGAACTGGCGCGCCTTGTCCATGCGGCCCCGGGTGCCCATCAACACCGCGGAGCTGACCAGTTCGGGCCGGGCGAGCATGAGCTCCTGGGCGATGAACGCCCCCATCGACATCCCCACGATGCGGGCCGGGGCGGCGTCGAGGCCCTCGATCAGCGCCGCGGTGTCGGCCACCATCGTCTGCGTCGTGAAACCCTGCGCGTTCTCGGTGGCGCCGATTCCGCGGTTGTCGAAGGTGATGACGCGGTAGCCGGCGGCCAGGAACGCCGGCAGCTGATACGGGTGCCAGGTCCGACCGGCACCGCCGTGGCCGCTGATGAACACCACCGGCTCGCCGGAGCCGCGGTCGTCGTAAGCCAGGTTGATCACTCGGACGACGGTACAAGCAGCGGGTGGCAGGCCTTGACCCGGTCGATCCACCACTGCCGCCGCTCCGGGGCCGCGGCGAGCGCGCGGAGTCGCTCCGGATCCGGCGTCACCGGCCCGACCGCCAGGGTGCCGTCGACGGGCGGGGCGACGTCCGCCACATCCTGCCCGAACAGCCCGCCGGTGCCCAGGCCGCAGGCATGGCGCAACGCGGGCAGCGCGGCGGCCGCCGCCAGCCCCTGGCTTATGCCGACCGCGGAGTCGATCGCGCTGGAGACCACGACGGGGATGTCGATCTGCGCGGCGATCGACAGCATGGCCGAAATGCCGCCCAGCGGAGCGACTTTGAGGACCGCGACGTCGGCGGCGCGGGCGCGGACGACGGCGAGCGGGTCGTCGGCCTTGCGGATGCTTTCGTCGGCGGCGATCGGCACGTCGACCCGCGCGCGCAGCGCGGCGAGTTCGCCGATCGTCGCGCAGGGCTGCTCGAGGTACTCCAGCGGGCCGTCGGCGGTCAGTGCGGCGGCCGCCCTGGCCGCTTGCTCGACGCTCCAGCCGCCGTTGGCGTCCACCCGCACGGTCGGCACGAGTTCGCGCACGGCGTTGACCCGCTCGACGTCGTCGGCCAGCGTCTGGCCGGGCTCGGCGACCTTCACCTTGGCCGTCCGGGCGCCGGGGAACCGGGCCAGCACCTCATCCACCCGGGCGGCGTCGACGGCCGGCACGGTGGCGTTGATCGGGATGCGGTCGCGCAGCGGCGGCGGCGGGGGGCGGTAGGCCGCCTCGATGCCGGCGGCCAGCCAGTGCGCGGCCTCCGGCGGCTCGTACTCCAGAAAGGCCCCGAACTCCCCCCAGCCCGCGGGGCCCTCGATGAGGGCGACCTCCCGGGTGGTGATGCCGCGGAAGCGCACCCGCATCGGCAGCGCGACCACGTGCAGGCGCGCCAGCAGCTCCTCCAGCGTCGGCTTCACGCGCCGTAGACCTGGCGACCCGCCAGAAAGGTCGCGCGCACCTCGAGGTCGGCGATCCGCTCGGGCGGGACGGTCCGCGGGTCGGCCGACAGCACCACGAGGTCGGCGTACTTGCCGACCTCCAGCGAGCCGACCACGTCGTCGGAGAACAGCTGCCAGGCCGCGTCGATGGTCTGCGCGCGGATGGCCTGCTCGACCGTCAACCGTTCCTCGGGCGCCAGCACCCGGCCGCTGGGCGCCGTGCGGGTGACGGCCACGCTGATGTTGCGCAGCGGCTCCTCGGGGGTTACCGGCGGGTCGTTGTGCAACGAGATCCGCATGCCCGTGGCCACCGCGGAACCCGCTGGCATCCAACGGGATCCGCGCTCGGGACCGAACAGGCCGTCGACGATGATGTCGCCCCAGTAGTGGATCTGGTCGACGAAGATGCTGCAGGTGACGCCGAGGTCGGCGGCGCGCCGCAGCTGCTCGGGCCGGATGGCGCCGACGTGCTCGAGGCGCAGCCGGTGATCGTCGCGCGGGTGGAGCTTGAGCGCCTCCTCGTACACGTCGAGGATGGTGTCGACGCCGGCGTCGCCCTGCACGTGGCAGGCCATCGGCCAGCCCAGCGGGAAGTAGGCGCCGACGATCTCGCTGAGCTGTTCGCGGGTGTAGTTGGCGTGCCCGCAGGAGCCGGGCGGCACCCCGATGGTGCGGGTGGCGTCGGTGTCCAGGTAGGGAAAGGACAGGGCGATGTTGCCGACCCACGGGGAGCCGTCCACCCAGATCTTGATGCCGACCTGGCGCAGCATGTCGTCGCCCTGGCCGGGGGTGGCGTCGGTGCGCATCTGCGGGTTGGAGATCTCGTAGGTGCGCAGCCGGACCGTGAGGTCGCCGCGCAGCCGCTCGACCACCGGACCGAACGCCGGGTCGAAGGCCATCTCGGAGCAGGTGGTCAGGCCGGCGCGGTTGAGCCGGGCGCACTCGGCGAGCAGCATCGCCGGATAGTCTTCGGGCGCGATGGCCCCGGCCAGCAGCGGAAACACCGCGCCGGTCTCCTCGGCGGAGCCGTCCAGGTCGCCGCGCGCGTCGCGGCCGAATCGCGCGCCCTTGGGATCGGGGGTGTCGCGGGTCAATCCGGACCGACGGGCGGCATGCGAGTTGAAGTAGGCCTTGTGCCCGGAGTTGTGGATGATGACCAGCGGCCCGTCGGGCGCGGTTTCGTCGAGCCAGTCCAGCGTCGGCTGCGGCAACCCGCGCTGCAGCAGCGGATCCCAGCCGTTGAGGTAGGCGCCGTCGGCACCCCGGGCGGCGACCTCGCGGCGGACCGCGGCGACGACGTCGTCCGCGTCGGGCAGCGTGACGGGCCGGATGTCGACGATCCGGTCGCTCAGCGCCAGCGCCTCCATCAGCGGATGGCCATGCGCCTCAACGAATCCCGGCATGACGCAGCCGTCACCGACGTTGATGGTCCGGGTGTCCGGGCCGAGGTGCGCCTCGATTTCGGCGCGGGTGCCGACGGCCACGATGCGGCCGTCGGCGACGGCGAGCGCCTCGGCGGTGGGCCGCTTCTCGTCGACGGTCAGCACGGTTCCGGTGACGACGAGATCTGCGGCGGCCATGTCCAGGGATGCTAGTGATCAAGGCGCCGGTTGAGGGGGTGGCTGACTAAAACTGCAACACGTTCTAGTCTTGGCCTCATGAGTGACGAGCTACTGCGCCTTCCCATTCATTCCGGACACCTGACCGTAGGTGCGCTCAAACGCAACAAGGACAAGCCGGTGCTGCACCTCGGCGACACCACGCTGACCGGTGGCCAGCTCGCCGAGCGGATCAGCCAGTACATCCAGGCGTTCGAGGCGCTGGGCGCGGGCACCGGCGCGACCGTCGGGCTGCTGTCGCTGAACCGGCCCGAGGTGCTGATGATCATCGGCGCCGGGCAGACCCAGGGTTACCGGCGCGTGGCGCTGCACCCGCTGGGCTCGCTGGACGACCACGCCTACGTGCTGAACGACGCCGGGGTGACGTCGCTGATCATCGACCCGAACCCGATGTTCGTCGAGCGGGCGCTGGGCCTGCTGGAGAAGGTGCCCGGCCTCAAGCAGATCCTGACCATCGGCCCGGTCCCCGAGGCGCTCGGCGATTCCGCGGTGGACCTGGTGGCCGAGGCCGCGAAGTATTCGCCCAAGCCGTTGGTGGCCGCCGACCTTCCGCCCGATCACATCGGCGGGATGGCCTACACCGGCGGCACCACCGGCAAGCCGAAGGGTGTGCTGGGGACCGCGCAGTCGATCACCACGATGACCACGATCCAGCTGGCCGAGTGGGAGTGGCCGGAAAACCCGCGCTTTTTGATGTGCACCCCGCTGTCGCACGCCGGGGCGGCGTTCTTCGTGCCGACCATCATCAAGGGCGGCGAGCTGGTGGTGCTGACCAAGTTCGACCCGGCCGAGGTGCTGCGGGTGATCGAGGAGCAGAAGATCACCGCGACCATGCTGGTGCCGTCGATGATCTACGCGCTGATGGACCACCCCGATTCGCACACCCGCGACCTGTCCTCGCTGGAGACCGTCTATTACGGCGCCTCGGCGATGAACCCGGTGCGGCTGGCCGAGGCCATTCGCCGCTTCGGGCCGATCTTCGCCCAGTACTACGGGCAGTCCGAAGCCCCGATGGTGATCTCGTATCTGGCCAAGAAGGACCACGACGAGAAGCGGCTCACCTCCTGCGGGCGACCCACCCTGTTCGCCCGCACGGCACTGCTGGACGGCGACGGCAACCCGGTGCCGCAGGGCGAGGTCGGCGAGATCTGCGTGTCCGGGCCGCTTTTGAGCGGCGGGTACTGGAACCTGCCGGAGGAGACGGCCAAGACGTTCTCCGACGGCTGGCTGCACACCGGTGACATGGCCCGGGAGGACGAGGACGGCTTCTGGTTCATCGTCGACCGGGTCAAGGACATGATCGTCACCGGCGGGTTCAACGTGTTCCCGCGCGAGGTCGAGGACGTCGTCGCCGAGCACCCGGCCGTCGCGCAGGTCTGCGTGATCGGCACGCCGGACGAGAAGTGGGGCGAGGCCGTCACCGCCGTGATCGTGTTGCGGCCCGACCATCCCTCCGACGAGGAGTCGGTGGCGCGGGTGACCGTCGAGATCCAGTCCGCCGTCAAGGAGCGCAAGGGTTCGGTGCAATCGCCCAAGCAGGTGATCGTCGTCGATTCGGTGCCGGTGACCGCGCTGGGCAAGCCCGACAAGAAGGCCGTGCGCGCGCGGTTCTGGGAGGGCGCCGAGCGCGCCGTGGGCTAAGTTCTTGCGCCGAGCGTCACGCCAGCGCGGCGCTCAGCGGCTGCCGTCACGCTGGCGTGACGCTCGGTGGTCAGGCGGCGGCGATGCCCGCGGCCAGCAGGTCGAGCATGCGGCCCGTCTGCTCCGGCGAGCCGCTGGCCATGAAGATGCCGATCAGGCTGGACACCACGTCGTCGGCCTGCACATCGGGGCGCAGGCTCCCGTCCTCGGCGCCGGCGCGCAACAGCAGGTCCACGGCGCCGACGATGCTGTCACGAGTCTGGCTGGCCTGCATGGCGCCTGAGTCGAAGATCGCGTGCAGCGATTCGGCCATTCCGCGCTTGGCGGCCACGAAGGCGGCATAGCGGTCCATCCAGCGGCGCAGCGCAGCCCTGGGCGGATGCCGCTTGAGCAGCCGTTCCGCCGTCGCGGCCACTTCGGCGAGCTCGGCGCGGTAGATGGCCTCGACGAGCGCCTCCCGATTCGGGAAATGGCGGTACAGCGTGCCAATTCCGACGCCGGCGTCGCGCGCGATGGCCTCCAGCGATACGGATCGCCCCTCGGCGGCGGCGAACGCCGCCGTCGCGACCTCGAGCAGGCGCTCCCGATTCCGGCGGGCGTCCGATCGGATCCCAGCCAAGCGGAGGAACCTCCGTTTCTGCTACCGTCGAATAAGCGGAGGATCCTCCGCATCTTCCCCATTGTGACACCAGGGAGCACCATGACGGACAAACCACAGCCGGGCGGTCCCGGCAGCATCGGCGCGTCGACCGTCGCCCGCGTTGGCTACGGCGCGATGCAGCTGTTCGAGGGCGCATCCGTCGAGGACGCGGCCGCGGTGCTGCGCCGCGCGGTCGAACTCGGCGTCAACCACATCGACACCGCGTCGTTCTACGGCCCCGGCGAGGTGAATCGGCGGATTCGCGCGGCGCTGTTCCCCTACGCCGACGACCTCGTCATCGTCAGCAAGGTCGGGGCTCGCTTCACCGGCGAACAGCCGATACCGCTGGCGGCGGCGCAGAAGCCCGCTGAACTGCGCGCCGCGGTCGAGGACGACCTGCGCCAACTGGGCCTGGATTGCGTCCCGGTGGTCAACCTGCGGCGCATGGACCTCGGGCCTGCTGCGGCCGCCGGGGGCGACCAGGACGTCGACCTCGACGACCAACTCGCCGAGATGATCGCGCTGCGCGACGAGGGCAAGATCGGTGCGATCGGCATCAGCAGCGTGCCGCTCGATGTGGTGCGGCGGGCGCTGCCGGCGGGGATCGTCTGCGTGCAGAACGCCTACAGCCTGTTCGACCGCTCGCAGGAAGCCACGCTGGACCTCTGCAAGTCGGAGGGCATCGCCTGGGTGCCCTACTTCCCGCTGGGATCGGCGTTTCCGGGTTTCCCGAAGGTCGCCGACCATCCGGTGGTCGTGGACATAGCAGGCCAACTCGGCGTCACCGGCGCCCAGGTCGGCTTGGCGTGGCTGCTGGCGCACGCGCCGAACACGTTGCTGATTCCGGGCACGCGATCGGTCGAGCACCTCGAGGAGAACCTCGGCGCGGGCGACGTCACCCTGGACGCCGACGCGCTGGCAAGGCTGGCCGCCGTCGGCTAGCTGGTTACTGCGCCGAGCGTGCGACTGGCCGCACACTCGCGTTCGAATGTGCGGCTGGCCGCACACTGGGCACGTTACGGCCGCGGGGTAACGTCGCGGGCTATGGGAAGCGGCAAGCCGATCAAGCCGCCGTGGTGGCTGAAGCCGGCCAACAAGGTCTTCATCCAGATGTCGCGGCTGGGAATGAGTTTCGGTGGCGAGAGCCCCGTCGTGCTGACCGTCAAGGGCCGCAAGTCCGGGGCGCCGCGCTCGACGCCGGTGACCCCGATGACCGTCGACGGCCACCAGTACGTCGTCGCCGGGTTCCCGGGCGCCGACTGGGTGGCCAACGTGCGGGCCGCCGGTGAGGCGACGATCGCGCGCGGCCGGCAGGTCCAGCGGGTGCGGATGGCCGAACTGTCCGCCGACGACGCCCGGCCGATCCTGCGGCTCTTCCCCACCGAGGTGCCTACGGGCGTCGGCTTCATGAAGCGGGCGGGACTGGTCACCGAGGGCCGCCCCGAGGAGTTCGAGGCGCTGGCCGGCCGCTGCGCGGTCTTCCGTTTCGAGCCGATTGAAAAGCCATGACCGACAACCCCTTTGACGCCGCCCAATGGCGGCCCGTGGACGGGTTCGACGGCCTGGCCGACATCACCTACCACCGCCACGTCGCCGACGCCACGGTGCGGGTGGCGTTCGACCGGCCCGAGGTGCGCAACGCGTTCCGGCCGCACACCGTCGACGAGCTGTACCGGGTGCTCGACCACGCGCGGATGTCGCCCGACGTGGGCGTGGTGCTGCTGACCGGCAACGGGCCCTCGCCCAAGGACGGCGGCTGGGCGTTCTGCTCCGGCGGCGATCAGCGCATCCGCGGGCGCAGCGGCTACCAATACGCCAGCGGGGAAACGGCCGACACCGTCGACACCGCCCGCGCCGGCCGGCTGCACATCCTCGAGGTGCAGCGGCTGATCCGGTTCATGCCCAAGGTGGTCATCTGTCTGGTCAACGGGTGGGCCGCCGGCGGCGGGCACAGCCTGCACGTAGTCTGCGACCTCACCCTGGCCAGCCGCGAGCACGCCCGCTTCAAGCAGACCGACGCCGACGTCGGCAGCTTCGACGGCGGCTACGGCAGCGCGTATCTGGCGCGGCAGGTGGGCCAGAAGTTCGCCCGGGAGATCTTCTTCCTGGGCCGCGCGTACACCGCCGAGCAGATGCACCAGATGGGCGCGGTCAACGCCGTCATCGACCACGCCGAGCTGGAGACCGAAGCGATCCAGTGGGCGGCCGAAATCAACGCGAAGTCCCCTCAGGCGCAACGGATGCTGAAGTTCGCCTTCAACCTGCTCGACGACGGGCTGGTGGGTCAGCAGCTGTTCGCGGGCGAGGCGACCCGGCTGGCGTACATGACCGACGAGGCCGTCGAGGGCCGCGACGCCTTCCTGGAGAAGCGCCCGCCCGACTGGAGCCGGTTCCCCCGCTACTTCTAGGGGCCGCCCGGGCCGCCCCTAGACTCCCCCCGTGAGCAAGAGCCCGCTTCGCCGTTTCACCGACCAGCTCGTCCTGGCCACCATGCGCCCCCCGATGGCCCCGCAGGTGCTGGTCAACCGGCCCGCCATCAAGCCCATCGACCTCGACGGAAAGCGCGTCCTGCTCACCGGGGCGTCGTCGGGCATCGGCGAGGCCGGGGCCGAACTGCTGGCCCGCGCGGGCGCGACCGTGGCCGTCAGCGCGCGCCGCAAAGACCTGCTGGACGCGCTCGCGGACCGGATCGCCGCGGCGGGTGGCACCGCGCTGTCGATGCCGTGCGACGTCTCGGACATGGACGCCGTCGACGCGCTGGTCGCCGACGTTCAGGAGCGACTCGGCGGGGTGGACATCCTGATCAACAACGCCGGCCGCTCGATCCGCCGGCCGCTGGCCGAGTCGCTGGATCGCTGGCACGACGTCGAGCGGACCATGGTGCTCAACTACTACGCGCCGCTGCGGCTGATCCGCGGGCTGGCCCCCGGGATGCTCGAGCGCGGCGACGGCCACGTCATCAACGTATCGACGTGGGGCGTGCTGTCCGAGGCGTCGCCGCTGTTCGCGGTCTACAACGCGTCGAAGGCGGCGCTGTCGGCGGTGAGCCGCGTCGTGGAGACCGAGTGGGGGCCCAGGGGCGTGCATTCGACGACGCTGTACTACCCGCTGGTGGCCACGCCGATGATCGCGCCGACGAAGGCCTACGAGGGCATGCCGGCGCTGACGTCGGAAGAGGCCGCCGAGTGGATGCTGACCGCGGCCCGCACCCGGCCCGTGCGGATCGCCCCGCGGATGGCGATCGCCGCCAAGGCGCTGGACACGTTCGGCCCCCGCTTGGTCAACACGCTCATGCAGCGGCAGCGGATTCAGCCGAATCGCGCGGAAGGCGACTGAGCCCAGACCAACGTGATAGACACGAGGTCATGGAGATCCTGGCCAGCCGGATGCTGCTTCGACCGGCGGACTACGAGCAGTCGCTGGCCTTCTACCGGGACCGGATCGGCCTGGCGATCGCCCGTGAATACGGCGCGGGCACAGTGTTTTTCGCCGGCCAGTCGCTGCTGGAGCTGGCCGGCTACGGCTCCCCGGATCACTCGCGGGGCCCCTTCCCCGGCGCTTTGTGGCTCCAGGTCCGCGACATCGAAGCCACCCAGGCCGAGCTACAAAGCCGCGGCGTCGAGATCGCCCGCGAGGCGCGCCAAGAACCGTGGGGCCTGTTCGAAATGCACGTCACCGACCCCGACGGCATCACGCTGATCTTCGTGCAGATCCCGCCCGACCACCCGTTGCGCCGCGACACCCGGGGTGAACGACGGGGAAAGTCCGGTTAACTGAGAGGTAACATCTGGCGACGAGTCTAGATACACCCGCGATTACGGTCCCGCTGCATTCGACAATGGAATCCCCCTACCACCAGAATCGGGCGCTGTGAACATCCAATTGTTCCTTCTGATCATTGTCGTAATCACGGCACTGGCTTTCGATTTCACGAACGGCTTCCACGACACCGGCAACGCGATGGCGACCTCCATCGCCAGCGGTGCGCTCAAGCCCAAGGCGGCCGTCGCGCTGTCCGCGGTGCTCAATCTCGTGGGCGCGTTCATGTCCACCGCCGTCGCCGCCACGATCGCCAAGGGTTTGATCGACGGGCACATCGTGACGCTGGAGCTGGTCTTCGCCGGCCTGGTCGGCGGCATCGTGTGGAACCTGCTGACCTGGCTGCTGGGCATCCCCTCGAGTTCTTCGCACGCCCTGATCGGCGGCATCGTCGGCGCCACCATCGCGGCCGTCGGCGCGCACGGGGTGATCTGGAAGGGCGTGGTGTCCAAGGCGATCATCCCGGCCGTCGTGTCGGCGATCCTGGCCATCGTGGTCGGGGCCGTGGCGACCTGGCTGGTCTACCGGATCACCCGCAACATCTCGGCCAAGCGCACCGAGGCCGGCTTCCGGTACGGCCAGTGGGGCTCGGCGTCGCTGGTCTCGCTGGCGCACGGCACCAACGACGCCCAGAAGACGATGGGCATCATCTTCCTGGCGCTGATGTCCTACGGCTCGGTCAGCAAGAACGCCGCCATGCCCCCGCTGTGGGTTATCGTCGGCTGCGCGGTGTCGATGGCGCTGGGCACCTATCTGGGCGGCTGGCGCATCATCCGCACCCTGGGCAAGGGTCTGGTGGAAATCCAGTCGCCGCAGGGCATGGCCGCCGAATCGTCTTCGGCCGCGGTGATTCTGCTGTCCGCCCACTTCGGCTACGCCCTGTCGACCACCCAGGTCTGCACGGGTTCGGTGCTGGGCAGCGGGCTGGGCAAGCCCGGCGGCGAGGTTCGCTGGGGCGTCGCCGGCCGTATGGGCGTCGCCTGGCTGGTGACGCTGCCGCTGGCGGGGCTGGTGGGCGCGGTCACCTACTGGATCGTGCACCTGATCGGCGGCTACCCCGGCGCCATCGTCGGCTTCGCGCTGCTGATCGCGGTCTCCGCCACCATCTACATCCGGTCTCGCAAGGTCAAGGTCGACCACAACAACGTCAACGCCGAATGGAAGGGCGACCTGACGGCCGGGCTGGAGGACTCCGCGGAGCACCGGCCGCCCTCGGACGTGCACCCGACCAACGGCAGCGGCTCGTCCGGCCGCTACGACTCCGATGACCCGACGATGAAGGCGAACGCTTGATGAGTCACTTCGGCGACTGGTTCAACTACCAGGCTTCCCTCAAGATCCTGGTCTTCTCGATGCTGGCCGGGGCCGCACTGCCGGGGCTGTTCGCCCTGGGGCTCCGATTCCACGCGGTGGGCGCCGGACAGGCCGGCACCGACGGCAACCCGACGCAGAAGAACCCGCTGCTGCTGGCGCTCGCGTGGGCGATCTACGCGGTGGTGATCGTGGTGATCGCCTTCGCCCTGGCGTACATCTCGCGGGACTTCATCGCCCATCACACCGGCGTCGCTTTCCTCGGGGCCAAACCCAAGTAGCATCGATTGATGCCCACCGAGTTACCGAGCCGGACACCGGGGGGAGCTGTACCAGCGTGAACGGATTTCTCAATTCGATCGTCTCGTGGTTGCGTGCGGGATATCCGGAGGGCGTCCCGGCGACGGACACCTTCCCGGTGCTCGCGCTGCTCGCCCGCCGGCTGTCCAACGACGAGGTCAAGGCCGTCGCCTGCGAGCTGATCCAACGGGGCGAGTTCGACGACGTCGACATCGGGGTGCTGATCACCCAGATCACCGACAACCTGCCCTCGCCCGAGGACGTCGAGCGGGTGCGGGTGCGGCTGGCCGCCCAGGGCTGGCCGTTCGACGACGCGGACGAGGTCGAGGACCCCGCATAGCCGTACTGCGCGCGCTCACCGTCCCGCCGGGCTCGGCCGTCTCGACGCTGTTACCCGCCCTGGAACGGGTTTTGGACGGGCGCGACCCCGCGCTGGTGGCCCTCGCCCCCGGTTCCGACGCGTTGCGGGCGGGCCTGCGGGTCGGGGAAGACATCGACGACGACGTGGCGCTGGTGGCGACGACGTCGGGCACCACCGGAGCGCCCAAGGGAGCCCTGCTGACGGCGGGCGCGTTGACCGCCAGCGCGACGGCCACCCATGACCGCCTCGGCGGCCCGGGCAGCTGGCTGCTGGCGCTGCCGCCGCACCACATCGCCGGGTTGCAGGTGTTGATCCGCAGCGCGCTGGCCGGCTCGACGCCCGCCGAGCTGGACATCTCCGAAGGCTTTGACACTGCCGAACTGCCCGCTGCGACAAGGCGATTGGGCCCCGGGCGGCGCTACGCGTCGCTGGTGGCCGCGCAGTTGGCCAAGGCGCTGGCCGACCCGGCGGCCGCGGCCGCGCTCGCCGAACTGGACGCGGTGTTGCTCGGCGGCGGCCCGGCCCCGCACCGCGTGCTCGACGGCGCGGCGACGGCCGGCATCCGGGTGGTGCGCACCTACGGGATGAGCGAGACCGCGGGCGGCTGCGTGTACGACGGGGTTGCGCTGGACGGCGTGCGGGTCCGGGTGGCGCCCGACGGGCGCATCGCGCTCGGCGGCGCGACCCTGGCCAAGGGCTATCGCAACCCGGTCGATCCCGACCCGTTCGCCGAGCCGGGCTGGTTCCGCACCGACGACCTCGGCGTCGTGGACGCGGCGGGCGTGCTGACCGTCACCGGACGCGCCGACGACGCGATCAGCACGGGCGGGCTGACCGTGCTGCCCCAACTGGTCGAGGCCGCGCTCGACACCCACCCCGCCGTCGGGGAGTGCGCCGTCTTCGGCGTCGCCGACGACCGGCTCGGCCAGCGGGTGGTCGCCGCGATCGTGGTGGCCCAGGGGCATTCGGCGCCGACGCTGGAAGTGTTGCGCGCCCACGTGGCGCGCACCCTGGACCCCACCGCCGCCCCGCGCGAGGTGCACGTCGTCGAAGCGCTACCGCGGCGCGGCATCGGCAAGGTCGACCGGGCGGCGTTGGTGCGCCGGTTCGCCGGCCCGGGGAATCAATAGGCTGTTCGGTCGTGAGGGTGGCACGTCGCGAGTTACCGGCCGTCGCGGCGGCGGCGCTGTTGGTGTGCGCGGCGTTCGTGTTGCCGCGGCTGCATTGGGGTGTGCGGCCGCGCACCGACGTCGGTCAGGAGCGGTTCGGCACGCACACCGGGGCGGCCCCGATCTTCGGCGCCTGGGAAATCCACGCCAGCTGGGGCACCGGGCCCGCGATCGCCATCGCGGTCGCCGCCGTGTGGTGGGGATCGATTCTGGCACAACGTCTTTCGTGGCGCCTGTTGACCTTTGTCAGCTGGGCCACCGCCTGCGGGTGGGCCTTCGCGCTGGCGATGATCGACGGTTGGCAGCGCGGCTTCGCCGGCCGGCTGACCACCCGCGACGAGTACCTGTCAGCCGTGCCGGGCATCACCGACATCCCGGCCACCGTGCGCACGTTCGCGAGCCGGATCGTCGACTACCAACCGAACTCCTGGACCACGCACGTCTCGGGTCACCCGCCCGGCGCGCTGCTGACGTTCGTGTGGCTGGACCGGATCGGCCTGCACGGCGGCGCCTGGGCGGGGCTGCTGTGCCTGCTCGCGGGGTCCAGCGCGGCGGCCGCGGTGCTGATCGCGGTGCGCGCGCTGGCCGACGAGCGGACCGCGCGGCTGGCCGCGCCGTTCGTGGCGGTGGCCCCGACGGCGATCTGGGTTGCCGTCTCCGCGGACGGCTACTTCGCCGGGGTGGCGGCGTGGGGCCTCGCGCTGTTGGCGGTGGCGGTGCACGGGCCGGTTCGCTTCCCCGCCTTGACGGCCGCGGCCGCGGGCCTGCTGCTGGGTTGGGGCGTGTTCTGCAATTACGGCCTGATGTTGATGGGGCTACCGGCGCTGGCGGTGCTGGCCTCGGCCGCCGACTGGCGGGCGGCGCTGCGGGCGCTCGGCCCGGCGGCGCTGGCCGCGGTGGCGGTGGCGTCGGCCTTCGCGGTCGCGGGGTTCTACTGGTTCGACGGCTACACCCTTGTGCAGCAACGCTATTGGCAGGGCATCGCCAAGGACCGCCCGTTTCCGTACTGGGGCTGGGCCAACCTGGCGTCGGTGGTGTGCGCGATCGGTTTGGGCGGCGTCGCCGGGGTCAGCCGGGTGTTCGACGTGGCGGCCATCCGTCGCCGCTCGGGGTTTCACCTGGTGTTGCTGGCCATGCTGGCCGCGATCGTCTTGGCGGACCTGAGCATGCTGAGCAAGGCCGAGGTGGAGCGGATCTGGCTGCCCTTCACCGTCTGGCTCACCGCCGCCCCCGCGCTGCTACCCGTCCGATCACACCGAGTGTGGTTGGCGCTCAACGCCGCCGGCGCCGTGTTGCTCAACACGCTCATCGTCACCAACTGGTGATCCGGCGTGCGCCGGCGGCATTGCGTGTGAACCGACGGTGCCATTTTCTCGATCTCACCGCCCACGATTCACTCGCAAGACCCTGAGCGCACACGCGATCCGAAACGCCTACCGGTTACAGGCCGGCGGCGCGGGCGGTCTGCGCGAAGCGACTGGCCGGCCCGCACGCGTCACGCACCGCGGCCACGTCGTCGACGACGTCGAAGTCGGCCAGCCGTGGCGCCGCGTACGGCTCGATTCCCATGTCGTGCAACGCCCGATACGTCAGCAACCCGGTGTCGGGCTGCGACATCGGGACGGTGCGCAGGCATTCGGCCGCCGCGGGGTCGCGTAAACCGAGCACCCACCAGCCGCCGTCGACGGCCGGCCCGAGCACGGCCGGCGCCTCGCGCAGCCAGCGCGCACAGTCGGCCAGCATGTCGGCGGTCACCTGCGGGGTGTCCATCCCGATCTGCACCACCGGGTAGCCGTCGGCCGCGTCGGCGTGGGCGTTGGCGAGCCGGTCGGCGAAGTCGTCGCCGCGCTGCGGTATCACCGTGAAGGACCGCAACCGCCGCCGGATCTCGTCGGCGCCGGCGGCGCCGTCCAGGTCACCGGTCATGGCCACCACCCGGTTGGCCGCCGGCGTGGCCGCGACCGCGTCCAGCGTGTCCAGCAGTGCGGCGGCGGCGATCTCGGCGGCGACGAGGTCCCCGACCGTCGCCGCGAGCCGCGTCTTGGCCCGGCCCGGCTCGGGCGCCTTGGCGACCACCAGCAGCGTCACCGGCAGCGTCACGAGATCACCTTCCAGAAGTCGAGGATCGCCGTGACGCTCCCCCGCAGCGAACCGCTCACCTTGGACTTGCCGCCGGTGCGGGGGCCGTAGCTGACGTCCAGTTCGACCACCCGCCAGCCGGCGGCCGCGGCGCGCACCAAGAGCTCCAACGGGTAGCCCGAACGCCGGTCGGCGACACCGAGATTCAGCAGCGCCTCACGCCGGGCCACCCGCATGGGCGCGATGTCGTGCACCGGCAAGCCGTGCCGGGTGCGCAGCCGCCAGCTCATCACCACGGTGCCCGCCCGCGCCACCCACGGCCAGTGCAGCCCCGCCACCGGCCGGCGCCGCCCGATCACCAGATCGGCGCCCTGCTCGAGCGCGGCGACCAACCGCGGCAGGTCGCCGGCGTCCATCGAGCCGTCGGCGTCGATCACCGCCACGATCGGCGTGCTCGCGGCCACCACGCCCGCGTGCACCGCGGCGCCGTACCCGGGGCGGGGCTCGGCGACGACTCGGGCGCCGTGCCGCCGCGCGACCGCGGCGGTGTCGTCGGTGCAGTTGTTGTCGACGACCAGCGCCCGGTAGCCATCGGGGATGGCCGCCAGCACGGCGGGCAGCGACTCCTCTTCGTTCAGGCAGGGCAGCACCACGGTGACGGCGTCGGGCATGGACGGCTCAGAACCCGTGGCGGGTGCGTGGTTCCTGCGGGACGAGCGTCTGCTGGGTCTGCGTGTGCGGCGGCGCAACCGTCGACTGGTGCTGCGTGCTGGGTGGCGGCGCCGCGGTCGTCGGCGTTTGGGTCTCGGTCAACGGGGTCTTGGTCGCCGTCGGTGGCGTCGTCGTCGTCACGTGCGG
>NZ_LZIZ01000061.1:0-2795 GCF_001666915.1 Mycobacterium sp. E3339
GGTGCCCGCCGATCACCCGTTGGCGTTCTCGCGGGTGCGCGGAAAAGCGTTGGGGGAGGCCGACCTTGCGCTGATCGTCGGCGTGCCGATGGACTTCCGGCTGGGCTTCGGGGCGGTGTTCGGGCCGCAGACGCGGCTCATCGTGGCCGACCGTGCCGAACCCGAACGCAAACATCCCCGCCCGGTCGAGGCCGAACTGTACGGCGACCTGTTGTCGATACTGGCGGCGCTGGCCCCCGGGGGCCGCAGCGACCACCAGGACTGGATCGACGAACTGCGGGCGGCGGAAACCGCGGCGCGGGCAAAGGAAAAGGCCGAACTCGCCGACGACCGCACCCCGCTGCATCCGATGCGGGTGTACTCCGAACTCGCGCCGATGCTGGATCGCGACGCCATCGTGGTGATCGACGCCGGCGACTTCGGGTCCTACGCCGGGCGGGTCATCGACAGCTACCAGCCGGGCTGCTGGCTGGACAGCGGCCCGTACGGCTGCCTCGGCTCGGGCCCCGGTTACGCCCTGGCCGCCAAGCTGGCCCGGCCGGACCGTCAGGTCGTCCTGCTGCAGGGCGACGGCGCGTTCGGCTTCAGCGGGATGGAATGGGACACCCTGGTCCGGCACAACGTGCCCGTGGTCTCGGTGATCGGCAACAACGGGATCTGGGGCCTGGAGAAGCACCCCATGGAGGCGTTGTACGGCTACTCGGTCGTGGCGGAACTGCGTCCCGGCACCCGCTACGACGAGGTGGTGCGCGCCCTGGGCGGCCACGGCGAGCTGGTCTCCGCGCCGGTCGAGCTGCGGCCGGCGCTGGAACGCGCCTTCGCCAGCGGCCTGCCGTCGGTGGTCAACGTCCTCACCGACCCGAGCATCGCCTATCCGCGCCGGTCCAACCTCGCCTGATGAGCCGGGTGGGTCCGCCCACCGCGTACCGTTGACCTGTGCCAAAGACCAGCCGCCCGCAACCCGGCCGCCTGAGCAGCCGATTCTGGAAACTGCTCGGCGCCAGCACCGAAAAGAACCGCAGCCGATCCCTTTCCCAGGTCACCGACTCGTCCGAGTACGACGAGGAGGCCGCCGGCCTCACGGACGAGCAGCTTCGCAAGGCGGCCGGGCTGCTCAAACTGGATGAGCTCGCGGAGTCCGCCGACATCTCGCAGTTCCTCGCGATCGCCCGGGAGGCGGCCGAACGGGCCACCTCGCTGCGCCCGTTCGACGTGCAGCTGCTGGGCGCGCTGCGCATGCTGGCCGGCGACGTCATCGAGATGGCCACGGGTGAGGGCAAGACGCTGTCCGGGGCGATCGCGGCCGCCGGCTACGCCCTCGCCGGGCGGCACGTGCACGTGGTGACGATCAACGATTACCTGGCCCGCCGCGACGCGGAGTGGATGGGCCCGCTCATCGAGGCGATGGGTTTGACCGTCGGCTGGATCACCGCCGAGTCGACCAGCGAGGAGCGCCGCGCCGCCTACGGCTGCGACGTCACCTACGCCTCGGTGAACGAGATCGGGTTCGACGTGCTGCGCGACCAGCTCGTGGTCGACGTCGACGACCTGGTGTCGCCGAACCCGGATGTGGCCCTCATCGACGAGGCCGACTCGGTGCTGGTCGACGAGGCCCTGGTGCCGCTGGTGCTGGCGGGCACCACCCACCGCGAGACGCCGCGGCTGGAGATCATCAAGCTGGTCGGCGAGCTTTCCCCGGACACCGACTACGACACGGACTCCGACAGCCGCAACGTCCATCTGACCGACGTCGGCGCGCGCAAGGTGGAAAAGGCGCTCGGCGGCATCGACCTCTATTCCGAGGAGCACGTCGGAACCACCCTGACCGAGGTCAACGTCGCGCTGCACGCGCACGTGCTGTTGCAACGCGACGTGCACTACATCGTCCGGGACGACGCGGTGCACCTGATCAACGCCGCCCGCGGCCGCATCGCGCAACTGCAACGCTGGCCGGACGGCCTGCAGGCCGCCGTCGAGGCGAAGGAGGGCATCGAGACCACCGAAACCGGCGAGGTGCTCGACACCATCACGGTGCAGGCGCTGATCAACCGCTATGACACCGTCTGCGGCATGACCGGCACCGCGCTGGCCGCCGGGGAGCAGCTGCGCCAGTTCTACAAGCTCGGCGTGTCGCCAATTCCCCCGAACGAACCCAACATTCGCGAGGACGAGTCCGACCGCGTCTACATCACCGCCGCCGCCAAGAACGACGCGGTCGTCGCGCACATCGCCGAGGTGCACGAGACCGGGCAGCCGGTGCTGGTCGGCACCCGCGACGTGGCCGAATCCGAGGAACTGCACGAGCGGCTGCTGCGCCGCGGCGTGCCCGCGGTGGTGCTGAACGCCAAGAACGACGCCGAGGAGGCGGAGGTCATCGCCGAGGCCGGCAAGTACGGGGTGGTCACCGTGTCGACGCAGATGGCGGGGCGGGGCACCGACATTCGGCTCGGGGGCTCCGACGAAGCCGACCACGACCGGGTCGCCGAGCTCGGCGGCCTGCACGTGGTCGGGACGGGCCGACACCACACCGAGCGGCTGGACAACCAGCTGCGCGGGCGCGCCGGACGGCAGGGCGACCCGGGCTCGTCGGTGTTCTTCTCCAGCTGGGAAGACGACGTCGTGGCGGCCAACCTCGACCACAACAAGCTGCCCATGGAAACCGACGAGGACGGCCGGATCGTCAGCCCCAGGGCGGCCGGGCTGCTCGACCATGCGCAGCGCGTCGCCGAGGGCCGGATGCTCGACGTGCACGCCAATACCTGGCGCTACAACCAGTTGATCGCCCAGCAGCGCGC
>NZ_LZIZ01000062.1:0-24597 GCF_001666915.1 Mycobacterium sp. E3339
CTGCCCACCACCCCGTGGCGGCACACCCGGCACTGGATCTCCCCCACCGCCGGCGGGCACCACGCGCCGGACACCCACCCCCTGCTCGGCACCGGGGTCACCGATCCGACCAGTGGCACCCGGATCTGGGAAAGCGAGCTCGGCCCGAACCTGCTGTGGCTCGGTGATCACGTCATCGACGATCTCTGCGTGCTGCCGGGTGCGGCCTACGCCGACATCGCCCTCGCGGCGGCGATCGACGCGTTCGCGAACCCCGACGCCGGGCCCTGGATGATCCGCGATCTCAGCCTGGACCGCATGCTGCACGTCGGTGACGGCACCGTTCTGGTGACGACACTCACCGGGGACGAGCGGGCGTGCCGCGTCGAAATGCGCACGCGCGACGCCGCTTCCGGGTGGGTCAAACACGCCACCGCCACCCTCACCCGGGAAACCGAACACGCGCTACCCCAGCCGCCGGCCGACGAACCCGCCGCGACCGCTCTCGACCCCGACGAGCTCTATGCGCGGTTGCGCGGGGCGGGGCAACAACACGGGCCGGCCTTCCGCGGGATCGAGGGCCTGGCCGTCACCCAGTCCGGTGCCGCCCGCGCGGACGTGCGGTTGCCCGCGCCGGCCAGGACGGGGTCCCGCAACCTGGTGCTGCACCCGGTCATGATGGACATCGCGGTGCAGGCGCTCGGGGCCACGCGCGCCGCGACCGAGCTGGCCGAAGGGCAGAGCGCCCGCGAAACCCTGGTTCTTCCCGTGCGTTTCGCCGGCATCCACGTGTACGGGAACGTGGCCGACGGCGTGCGCTCGTTCGGCTCGCTCGCCCCCACCGACAATCCGGACCGGCTGGTCGGCCACGTCGTGCTGACGGATCGGGACGGTCGCGTGCTGCTCGTCATCGACGAGGTCGAGATGACGGTGCTCAGGTCTGGCGGCGGCGCAACGGAACTCAGCGCCCGCCTGTTCGCGCTGCAGTGGGAGCCCGCCACCCTGGACAAGCCGGCCGGGCGGCTCGGCGGCCTGCTGCTGATCGGGGACACGGACAACGGCGATCCGCTGCCGCCCGCGCTGCGGTCGGCGCTGCGCGACGGCGTCGACGAGCTCGAGCTGGTCTCCCCGACCGACGCGGCGCGGCTGCGCGCGACCGTCACCCGCACCCCGTGGGACGCCATCGCCCTGATCTGCCCGCCGCGGCCCGTCGACGAATCGCTGCCCGAGAAGGCCCAGCTGGATTTGGCGCAGGCGCGCACGCTGCTGATCGCCGACATCGCGAAGACGGTGACGCGGATGGGCGCCCGCAACAGCCCTCGGCTGTTCGTCGTCACCCGCGGCGCCCAGCAGCTCGATCCCGCCGATCGGGTCACATTGGCGCAGACGGGGATTCGCGGCATCGCGCGGGTGCTCACCTTCGAGCATCCGGAATTCAAGCCCACGCTGATCGACGCCGACTCCGACGGCGTGGATTCGCTCGCCGGTCTGGCCGCCGAGCTGCTCGCCGGGTCGGACCACGACGAGATCGCCCTGCGCGGCGGGCAGCGCTATGTCAACCGGGTGGTGCCCGCGCCCACCACCGGAACCGGTGCCCTCGCGTCCGAACCCCGGCGCACCGCGGTGGACCTGGACGCCGGTGGCGCGGTGCGGCTGCAGACCGACCAGCCCGGGCGCCTGGACGCCCTGAACATCCACGCGGTCAGGCGGATTCCGCCGGGGCCCGGTCAGGTGGAGGTTCGCGTCGTCGCGGCGGGCCTGAACTTCAGCGACGTGCTCAAGGCGATGGGCGTGTACCCCGGGCTGGACGGGGCCCCGCCCGTGATCGGTGGCGAGTGCGTCGGCCTCGTCACCGCCGTCGGCCCGGACGTCGACTCCGTCCGGATCGGGCAGCGCGTGATCGCCTTCGGCCCCGGCACTTTCGCCACGCACGTGACCACACTTGCCGACCTCGTCGCGCCCGTGCCCGACGCGCTGCCGGACGGCGAGGCGGCCGCGTTCGGCATCGCCTACCTGACCGCCTGGCATTCCCTGTGCGAGGTCGGGCGGCTCGCCCCCGGCGAACGCGTGCTCATCCACTCCGCCACCGGCGGTGTCGGACTGGCCGCCGTCTCGATCGCCCGGATGGTCGGGGCACGGATCTACGCGACGGCCGGCTCGGACGCGAAACGCGACATGCTGCGCGGCCTTGGCGTCGAGTACGTCGGTGACTCGCGGAGCGTGGATTTCGCCGACGAGATACGCGACATCACCGACGGCTACGGCGTGGACGTGATCCTCAATTCCCTTCCGGGCGAAGCCATTCAACGCGGCGTCGAGCTCCTCGCCCCCGGCGGCCGGTTCATCGAACTGGGCAAGAAGGACGTCCACGCCGACGCCGGCCTGGGGTTGGCCGCCCTGGCGAAGAGCGCCTCCTTCGCCGTGGTGGACCTCGACCTGAACCTCAAACTGCAACCGGCGCGCTACCGCCGCATGCTCGCCGACATCCTGCGGCACGTGTCGCAGGGCGCCCTGCAGGTGCTGCCGGTCACCGAGTTCGGTCTGCGCGACGCGGCCGACGCGTTCGCGCTGATGGCCTCCGGTCGGCACACCGGCAAGATCGTCGTCTCGATACCGGCCGGCGGCAGCATCGACGCGGTCGCCGCACCGCCACCGCACCCGCTGGTCAGCCCGGACGGCGGCTACCTCATCGTCGGCGGCATGGGCGGCCTCGGGTTCGTCGTCGCGCGGTGGTTGGTCGAGCAGGGCGCGGGACTGGTTGTGCTGAACGGACGTTCGGCCCCCGCCGCCGACGTCGCCGCCGCGATCGCGGAGCTCACTGCCGCGGGCGGCCGCATCGAGGTGGTGACCGGCGACATCGCCGAGCCCGGCACGGCCGATCGACTGGTGCGGGCGGTCGAAGACGCCGGCTTGCGGCCCGCCGGAGTCCTGCACAGCGCCATGATCCTCGACGACGAGATCGTGCTGAACATGTCCGAATCGGCCGCGAGGCGCGTGTTCACCCCGAAGGTCGCGGGCAGCTGGCTGCTGCACCGGGCCACCGCCCACCTGGATCTCGACTGGTGGTTGACGTTCTCGTCGGTGGCCTCCCTGCTGGGCGCGCCCGGCCAGGGCGCGTACGCAGCCGCCAACTCCTGGGTCGACGGCCTGGTCGCTCACCGGCGCTCCGCCGGGCTACCCGCCGTCGGAATCAACTGGGGCCCATGGGCGGAGGTCGGCCGCGCCCAGTTCTTCGCCGACCTCGGCGTCGCGATGATCACGGTCGAACAAGGCCTGGAAGCGATGCAGCTGGCCCTGGCGGCCGACCGCGCGCGCACCGGAGTGTTCAGCCTCGACGCGCGGCAGTGGTTCCAGTCCTTCCCCGCCGCGGCCGGTTCGTCGCTGTTCGCCCACCTGCACGACTCGGCCGGCGAACGGCGCGCCGGTGGGGGTGCCATCCGTGCCGAGCTGGACGCCACCGACGCCGGTGAGCGCCCGGCCCGCCTCGCGGCCGTGATCGCCGACGAGATTCGGGCGGTGTTGCGCTCGGCCGACCCGATCGATCCCGGCCGCCCAATGGAGTCGCTCGGCCTCGACTCGCTGATGGCGCTCGAATTGCGCAACCGGCTCGAATCCAGCCTGGGCACAACGCTGCCGGCCGCCCTGGTCTGGGCGTACCCGACGATCACCGACCTCGCGGGCGCACTGTGCGAGCGGTTGGGTTACGCGTCACCGACCGACGAGGAGCGTCACCCCGACGGGGAGGCCGAGCTATCGGACGAGGAGATGGAATTGCTGTCCGATCTGGTGGCGGCGAGCGAGCTGGAGACCGCGACGGGGGGCGGCGAGCAATGACGAGCATCGCCGAACGCGCGGCGCAGATGTCGCCCAAAGCCCGCGAGGTCCTCGCCCGTGAGCTCGTGCGCGCGGGCACGGCGTTCCCGACCGACATCGCCGAACCGGTGGCCGTGGTCGGCGTCGGCTGCCGGCTGCCCGGCAAAGTGTCTGGGCCGGAGAGCTTTTGGCAGCTGCTGCTCGACGGCCGCGACGCCGTCGGCGAGGTGCCCCCCGACCGGTGGGACGCCGACGCGTTCTACGACCCCGACCCGCAGGCGCCGGGCCGGATGACGACGAAGTGGGGAGGTTTCGTCGACGACGTCGCGGGTTTCGACGCCGATTTCTTCGGCATCACCCCCCGCGAAGCGATCGCGATGGACCCGCAGCAGCGCATCCTGCTCGAGGTCGCGTGGGAAGCGCTCGAACACGCCGGCATGCCCCCGGATTCGTTGAGCGGCAGCCGAACCGCCGCGCTGATGGGCGTGTCGGCATGGGACTACACCATCCTCAACCTCGAGCGGCGTGCCGAGATCGACGCGTACCTGAGCACCGGTAACCCGCACAGCGCCGCGGTGGGCCGGATCTCCTACCTGCTGGGGCTGCGCGGCCCGGCGGTGGCCGTCGACACCGCCTGCTCGTCGTCGTTGGTGGCGATTCATTTGGCCTGCCAGAGCCTGCGGCTGCGGGAAAGCGACACCGCCCTCGCCGGCGGCGTCCACCTGTCGCTGTCGCCGTTCACCAGCATCGCCCTGTCCAAGTGGTCGGCCCTGTCGCCGACGGGCCGGTGCAAGACCTTCGACGCCCTGGCCGACGGTTTCGTGCGCAGCGAGGGCTGCGGCGTGGTGGTGCTCAAGCGGTTGTCCGACGCCACCCGCGACGGCGATCGCGTACTCGCCGTGGTCCGCGGTTCGGCCATCAACCAGGACGGCCGGTCCAACGGCATGACCGCGCCGAACGCGGCGGCGCAGCGCGACGTGATCACGACCGCCCTGCGCCAGGCCGACGTCACGGCGGACAGCGTCAACTATGTCGAAACCCACGGCACGGGAACCGTACTGGGCGATCCGATCGAGTTCGAGGCGCTGGCGGCGACGTACGGGCTTGCGAAAGGTCAGAGCGAGGGCGGCTGCGCGCTCGGGGCGGTCAAGACCAACCTCGGGCATCTCGAGGCCGCCGCCGGGGTCACCGGATTCATCAAAGCCATCCTGGCCGTGAACCGGGGAGTCATCCCACCGAACCTGCACTTCACCCGGTGGAACCCGGCGATCGACGCGTCGTCGACCCGCCTGTTCGTGCCGACCGAGGGCACCGCATGGCCGACGGCCGGCATCCGCCGGGCCGCGGTTTCCTCGTTCGGCCTCAGCGGCACCAACGCGCACGTGGTGGTCGAGCAGCCGCCCGCCCCGGCGGACCCGCAGCCGCGCCCCGCGCCGACGGTGTCGACGCTGGTGGTGTCCGGCAAGACCCCGCAGCGGGTGGCGGCGATGGCCGCCACGCTCGCCGACTGGCTGGGCGGCCCCGGCGCGGCGACGCCGCTGGCCGACGTCGCGCACACGCTGACTTCCCGCCGGGCACAACACCCTTGGCGCGCGACCGTGGTGGCCCGCGATGGCGCCGCCGCGGTGGCGGGGTTGCGGGCCCTGGCCGCCGGCGCCCCGGCGCCCGGGGTGCAGGGCCCGGTCGAATCGACCCGCCGCCCCGGCACGGTGTTCGTCTACTCCGGCCAGGGCGCGCAATGGGCCGGCATGGGCCGCCGGCTGCTGGCCGACGAGCCCGCCTTCGCGGCGGCGATCGCCGAGCTGGAACCGGATTTCGTTGCCCAGACCGGCTTTTCGCTGCACCAGACGCTGGCCGAGGGGCGAGCGGTCGCCGGCATCCAGAACATCCAGCCGGTGCTGGTGGCCGTCCAGCTCGCGCTGACCGCGCTGTGGCGCCACTACGGGATCGAGCCCGACGCGGTGATCGGGCACTCCATGGGTGAGGTTTCCGCCGCGGTGGTGTCAGGGGCGCTCACCCCGGCGGAGGGGCTGCGGGTGATCGCCACCCGGTCGGCGCTGATGGCCCGGTTGTCCGGGCAGGGCGCGATGGCGTTGCTCGAACTCGACGCCGAGGCGGCCGGGGAACTGATCACCGACCACCCGCAGGTGACGCTGGCCGTGCACGCCTCGCCGCGCCAATCGGTGATCGCCGGCCCACCCGATCAGGTGGACGCGGTCATCGCGGCCGTGGCCGCCCGCAACCTGCTGGCGCGCCGCATCGAGGTCGACGTGGCCTCCCACCACCCGATCATCGATCCCATCCTGCCCGAATTGCGTTCGGCGCTGGCCGATTTGGCGCCCAAAACACCGACCATCCCGATGATCAGCACCACGAGCCCGGCGCCCGGCCCGTTGCTCGACGCCGACTATTGGGCGGACAACCTGCGCAACCCGGTGCGCTTCCATCAAGCCGTCAGCCAGGCCGGCGCCGAGAAGCACACCTTCATCGAGATCAGCCCCCACCCGCTGCTCACCCACGCCATCGCCGACACCCTCGGCGCCGCCGCGCACGCCGTTGGCACCCTGCACCGCGACACCGACGACACGATCACCTTCCACGGCCAGCTGGCCGCCGTCTCGCCTCACCCGCCCGCCACGGACCGCGGTCGCCTCGCCGAGCTCCCGGTGACGCCGTGGCAGCACACCCAATTCTGGGTCGCCGACCGGTCCGGGATGTCGGAGTCGGTCGCCGGCCACCCGCTGCTGGGGACCCACGTCGAAGTGCCGTCCAGCCACGATCACGTGTGGCAGGCCGACGCCGGCACCGCGGTGTCCCCCTGGCTCGCCGACCACAAGGTGTTCGGGCAAGCCGTGATGCCGGGCGCGGCGTTCGCCGAGATCGCCCTGGCCGCCGCGAGCGAAGCGCTGGCCGTCCCCGTTGGCAGCGTGTCGATCAACCAGCTCGAAGTCGAGCAGATGCTCAACCTCGGCGACCACACGCGGCTGACCACCCAGCTGACCCGGGGCGCCGACGACAAGACCCGGATCGAGATCTACTCGCGGTCGGGCGGCGGCTGGACCAGGCACGCCACCGCGCACGCCGAGACCCGGGCGTCGGACGCCCCTCCCGACGCGCCCCCACCCATCGGAGACGCCGGACCGGCGATCAACCCCGCCGACCTGTACGGCGTGCTGCGCCACGCCGGCCAATACCACGGCCCCGCCTTCGCGGCGCTCGCCGAGATCCACCGGCTGCCCGGCGGTTTCGTGGAATCCGAGATCGTCCTGCCCGACGAGGCGCCCCGGCATCCGGGTTTCCGGCTGCATCCCGTCCTGCTGGACGCGGCGCTACAAAGCCTGGCCGCCGCGATGCCGGACGACGAACTCGCCGGCTCCGCCGAGGCCAGTTATCTTCCGGTGTCCTTCGACGCCATCCGGGTCTACGGCAACCCGGGCCGGCGGGCCCGCTGCCGGGCCCAGCTGAGCAATCTCGACGAGGGCGGCGTGGGCAAGCTCGGCCGGATCGTCTTGACCGACGACGCCGGGACGGTCACGGCGGAGATCAACGACATCTATCTGCGTCGCGTCGAACGCCGCAGCGTGCCGCTTCCGTTGTCGCAGAAGGTCTTCGACACCACCTGGGTGACCGAGCCGATCGCCGCCGGGCGGGACGAGACCCCCGGCAGCTGGCTGGTGCTCACCGACGGCGGTGCCGCCGACCGCGCGGAGGCCTTCGCCGCGGGCTGGCGCTCACCGGCACGCCGGCTGGTCACCGCCGACCTGCACGACGAGGCCGCCGTGCTCGCCGCGTTCGCCGACACCGCGGGCGACCCCGCGCACCCGCCCGTCGGCGTGGTCGTGTTCGCGGCACCCAGCCCCGGCGTCACGGACGGCGGCATCGACCAGACCCGCGAAACGGTGTGGGCGGTCTCGACCGTCGTCCGCGCGATCGTCGGCGGCTGGCACGGTCAAGCACCGCGGCTCTGGCTGATCACCGAAGGCGGCCTCGCCGTGCACGACGAGGCCGGCCAGCCCGGGGTCGGCGCGCTGAAGGGCCTGGTGCGGGTCCTTGCCTACGAGCATCCCGAGCTGCGCACCACGCTGGTCGACCTCGAGGCCCACGGGGACCCGGGGGCGCTCAATACCGAACTGGCCGCGGCGATCTCGGGCCCGATGGACGACATCGTCGCGTGGCGGCGCGGCCAGCGCCACGTCGAGCGGCTCACCCGGGCGGTCATCGGCGAACCCACCACCCGAGACGTCGTGCGCCGCGGAGCGTCCTACATCCTCACCGGCGGACTGGGCGGCCTGGGCCTGGTCATGGCGCGGTGGCTGGTGGACGGCGGCGCGGGGCGGCTCGTCCTCAACGGCCGCAGCGAACCGTCCGAGCAGCAGCGCGCGGTCCTGGCCGAGCTGGAGCGCGGCGCCGAGGTCGTCGTGGTCACCGGCGACGTCGCGGCCGAGGGCGTCGCCGAAGAGCTGGTGGCGGCCGCGGGCGAGACGAACCTGCGCGGCGTGTTGCACGCGGCCGCCGTGCTCGACGACAGCCTGGTGTTCTCCATGACAAAGGACAGCGTCGAACGGGTGTGGGCGCCCAAGGTCATCGGGGCGCTGCGCCTGCATCAGGCCAGCGCGAACTGCGAATTGGATTGGTGGCTCGGGTTTTCCTCGACCGCCTCCATGCTGGGCGGGCCGGGACAGGCCTCGTACGCGTGCGCCAGCGCGTGGCTTGACGCGCTGGTCGATTGGCGGCGGGCGGCGGGATTGCCTGCGGCGGTCATCAACTGGGGCCCGTGGGCGGAGGTGGGGCTCGCCCGCGCGTTGACCGGCGGCGCGCTCGATCCCATCACGCCCGCCGAGGGCACGGCGGCCATGGAGCCGCTGCTGGCCAGCGGCAGGTGCCACACCGGCGTGGGACGGCTGCGGCCCGACCGGGCGCTGATCGCGTTCCCGGAGATCCGCAACCTCGGCTACTTCACCAACGTGGTCGCCGAGCTGGAAGCCGCAGGTGACGGCGGCGACTGGGCCGGTCCCGAAGCGCTGACCGGACTGGAACCCGGTGCGGCGCAAGCCCTGATGACCGAGCGGCTGCGCGCGCGCATCGCCGCGGTCATGGGGTACGCCGACAGCTCGGCCGTCGACCCCGGCGTGCCCCTCATCGAGTTGGGGATGGATTCCCTGATGGCCGTGCGGATTCGCAACTCCGCCCGCGCCGACTTCGGGGTCGAACCGCCGGTGGCCCTCCTGCTACAGGGCGCCTCGTTGCACGACCTCACGGCCGACCTGGTTCGCCAGCTCGGCCTGGCCGGCGACGGGCAGGCGGACGAGCAGAAAGACGCGGTTCGCGACCGGGCGCAGCAGCGCGCGGCCGCGCGCCAACAAGCCGCACTGCGGCGGAAGCGAGGACATCAAGCATGAGCACCAACGGGTCAACGGACCTGCCGCCCAACGCGATCGCGGTGGTCGGCATGGCCGGCAGGTTCCCCGGCGCCAACGACGTCTCAACATTCTGGGACAACCTGCGCCACGGCAAGGAGTCGATCACCACGCTGTCCGAGCAGGAGCTCAAGGCCGCCGGCATCCCCGACGAGGTGCTGGCGAACCCGGCCTACGTGCGGCGCGCCCCCCTCGTCGACGGGGTGGACGAGTTCGACGCCGAGTTCTTCGGGTTCCCCCCGCAGTTCGCCCGGATGCTGGATCCCCAGCACCGGCTGTTCTTGCAGTGCGCGTGGCACGCGTTCGAGGACGCCGGCTGCGACCCCGCCGAGTTCGACGGCTCGATCGGCGTTTTCGGGACCAGCTCCCCCAGCGGCTATCTGCTGCACAACCTCTCGTCGCACCGCGCCCAGGACGCCTTCATGGGAACGGGCCTCAACTTCGAGCAGTTCAACCTGTTCCTGCAGAACGACAAGGACTTCCTGGCGACCCGGGTTTCGCACCAATTCGATCTGCGCGGGCCCAGTCTCACGGTCCAGACCGCATGCTCGTCGTCCCTGGTGGCGGTCCATCTGGCGTGCCAGAGCCTGCTCAGCGGCGAGTGCGACATGGCCCTGGCCGGCGGGGTGTCGCTGTCGGTCCCGCACCACGTCGGGTACTGGAACTCGCCGGGAGCCATGGTGTCCGCGGTCGGCCACTGCCGCCCGTTCGACGTGCGGGCCGACGGCACCGTCTTCGGCAGTGGCGTGGCCATCGTCGCGCTCAAGCCCCTGCAGGCCGCCCTCGACGCCGGCGACCGGGTGCACGCCGTCATCCGCGGATCGGCGATCAACAACGACGGATCGATGAAAATGGGCTACGCGGCGCCGAATCCGGCCGCGCAGGCCGACGTCATCGCCGAAGCCCACGCGGTCGCCGGCATCGACTCCGCGACCGTGAGCTATGTCGAAACACACGGAACCGGCACGCCGCTGGGCGATCCCATCGAGGTCCAGGGGTTGCGATCCGCCTTCGCCGTCTCGCAGACCCCCCGCCCGGGCCCCTGCGTGCTCGGGTCGGTCAAGTCCAACATCGGGCACCTGGAGGTGGCGGCCGGTGTGGTGGGTCTGATCAAGACCATTCTGTGCCTGCAGCACAAGGCGATTCCCGGCACGCTGCACTTCACCAGCCCGAACCCCGAGCTGCGTCTCGACGAGACCCCGTTCACCGTGACCAGCACCTACGACGCGTGGGAGTGGGACGGCGTGCGCAGGGCCGGGGTCAGCTCGTTCGGGGTGGGCGGCACCAACGCGCACGTCGTGGTGGAAGAGGCGCCCCCCGCCCCCGAGCGAGTGGCGCCCGCGGGTCCCCAGGTATTGCTGGTCTCGGCGCAAACCGCGGCGGCGCTTGACGGCTCGCGCGCCGCGCTCGCCGACGCGTTGGCCGCCCCGGGCGGCCCCGAACTGGCCGACGTCGCCCACACCCTCACCGGGCGCCGCAGGCACCGGCTCACCATGGCGGCCGTGGTGCACGACCGCGAGCACGCGGCCACGGTGCTGCGGGCGGGCGAGCACGACAACGCCTTCGTCGGCCAATCCCTGGACGGTGGGACGGCCGCCGCCGATCGCGTCGTGTTCATGTTCCCGGGCCAGGGCGCCCAGCACGTCGGCATGACCCGGGGCCTGTACGACACCGAGCCGGTGTTCGCCGAGCATTTCGACGCGTGCGCGGCGGGATTCGGCGACGAGATGGGCATCGATCTGAAGGCGCTGATATTCGGCGACACCGCGACCGATCTGGAGCGCATCGACCGTTCCCAGCCCGCCTTGTTCACAGTCGAATACGCGCTGGCGCGGTTGGCCGAACACTACGGGCTACGCGCCGGGGCGTACATCGGCTACAGCACCGGTGAGTACATCGCGGCCACGCTGGCCGGGGTGTTCGACCTCGAGACGGCGATCAAGCTGGTGGCCTTGCGCGCCCGCCTGATGCACGAGTCCCCGCCCGGTGCCATGGTCGCCGTCGCGCTGGGTCCCGACGACCTCGCGGAGTTCCTCACCCCCGGGGTCGACCTGGCGGCCGTGAACGATCCCGGCAACTGCGTGGTCGCCGGCCCCAACGACGAGATTCGCGCCTTCACCCAGCGGCTGCGCGAGCGCGGCATAACCGCCCGACGGGTGCGGGCCACCCACGCATTCCATTCCAGCGCAATGGATTCCATGGCGGCCGAATTCGGTGAATTCCTGTCCGGTGTCGAGCTTCGCCGCCCGGACACGCCCCTGCTCAGCAACCTCACCGGGACCTGGATGACGGACGAGCAGGTCACCGACCCGGCCAGCTGGGCGCGCCAAATCAGTTCCACGATCAGGTTCGCCGACGAACTCGACGCGCTGCTGACCGATCCCGACCGGGTCCTCGTCGAAGTCGGCCCCGGGGGCAGCCTGACGGGCTCGGCGATGCGGCACCCGAAGTGGTCGGACGGCCACCGCGCGGTTCGACTGATGCGGCATCCGATCCAGAACACCGACGACCGGGACACCTTCCTGCTCGGGCTCGGCCAACTGTGGGCGGCCGGGGTGCCGGTCGACTGGGAACCGCTGACCGGGCCGACGCCGAACCGGGTCTCCCTACCCGGTTACGCCTTTGCCCGCGAACGGCATTGGGTCGATCCCAAACCGCTCGCCTGGCTCGAGCGCCCCGCCGAGGCGCCCGGGGCGCCGGTCGCCGCCACCAACGGCGCCGCCCACGGCGACGCGTCGGCGAACGGGCAGTCGCACACCGAGGCCACGCTGCGGCAGATCTGGATGCAATGCCTGGGTCTGAACTCGATCGGCCGCAACGACAACTTCTTCGACCTCGGCGGCGACTCGCTGATCTCGATCGGCATCGCGACCAACGCCAGCAACGCCGGGCTGGACGTCACGCCGCAGGATCTGTACGGCAACCCGACCTTGGCCACCCTGGCGGCCCACGTCGACGCCAAATACGCCGCGGGCTCGTTGGCGAAACCGCCTGAGGCCGCCTCGTTCCCGGCCATCCCGCCGGGGGTCGCGCGGTTCCTCGAGACCGGCGTGCGGCAGCCGGGCCGCTGGCGGATCCCGCTGATCCTGCGCCTCGACGCGGGTGTCGGCGTCGACGACGTCCGCGCGGTGCTCACCGCCTTGGCCAATCACCACGACGCGTTGCGCCTCGAGCTCGTCGAGCGGGCCGGCATCTGGGAGCAGCGCATCGCGGCGCCACGGGATTTCGACCGGCTCTCCTCCCGGACGCTGCCCGACACCGAGCCCGAGGCGCAGCGCGCGGCGCTGCTCGACATCGTGGCCGAGCTTGCGGCCCACGGCGATCTGTCCGCACCGCTGACGGTGAGCCACATCCGCGGCCCGCACGGCGCGTGCTATCTGGTGCTGTCCCTGCACGAGATCGTCGCCGACACCACCTCCCGCGAAATCCTGGTCACCGACCTCTTCACCGCCTTCACGCAACGCGTTGCGGGCGAGGAGATCTCGCTGGCCCCGGCGACCACCTCGTGGCGGGATTGGTCCCTGCGGGTCGACGCCCTCGCGACGCACCCGGCGGTCCTCGACACGCGTGACTTCTGGTTGGACGGCGCGATGCGGCCGACCCTGCGGCCGGCCGACCCCGAGGCGACCGAACCGCCGTGCGCTGACGACCTGGCCAAGGTGTCGACGGCGCTGACGGTCGAGCAGACGTCCGAGGTCGACGACGCCCGGCGCGCGCTCGGGTGGTCGGTGGACGAGATCCTGTTGGCGGCGCTGAGCCGGACCATCGCCGAGACCGTCGGCGCCGGCGTGGTCGCCGTCGACCTGGAAGGGGCCGGACGATCGGTGCTGCGCCCGGATGTCGACCTGCGCAGAACAATCGGGCGGTTCACCACGATCTATCCGGTGCCGCTGCGCTGCGCCACGCCCGACGATACGGGCGCCACCGAGCTGCTGACGGCCGTTCGCGACACCCTCAAATCCGTGCCGCACTATGGGATTGGCTACGGGCTGCTGCGGTATCTCTACGCGCCCACCGCGCGGGCGCTGTCGGCCGCGCACCCCGCGGATGTTCACTTCCGCTACATCGGCGTGGTTCCCGAGCTGCCGCCGATCGATGCGCCGGTGCAATTCGACTCCGACGCGGCCATGCCCGTGCGCGACGCGATTCCGGGCCTGGGTCATGCCATCGAGTTGCGCGTCTACCGGCACTCCGGCGTGCTGCACCTCGATTGGTGGTACGACACCCGCCGGGTGCAGGGGGCGCACGCCGAGGCGCTGGCGCGGTGTTTCCCGCTGGCGCTGCGGGCGCTGATCGGCGACGCCATCGCCGCCGAGGACGCCGACATGGGCGGGCAGCCGGTGGAATTGGCATTGGTGGACCTGTCGGCCCTGGACGCGGGTTGAGGGGGGCCGAGTGATCGACGCACGGACAGCGACCGATAAAGCGGTCGTCGTCGACCGGGTTCGCAAGACCTTCGGCGACTTCGTGGCCCTGCACGAGGTCAGCTTCGACGTCGGCCGCGGCGAGGTGCTCGGGCTGCTCGGGCCGAACGGCGCGGGCAAGACCACCCTGGTGGACATCCTGTCGACGCTGAGCCGGCCGGACAGCGGCCGCGCGGTAGTGGCCGGCTACGACGTGGTGTCCGAACCGGCCGGTGTGCGCCGCTCCATCATGCTCACCGGCCAGCAAGTGGCGATCGACGACATGCTCACCGGCAGCGAAAACCTGGTGATGTTCGGCCGGCTGTTCGGCCTGCACAAGTCGGCGGCGCGCGCCCGCGCCAGGCAGCTCATCGATGAATTCGATCTCGCCTACGCCGCCGACCGGCGCGTCAAGACCTACTCCGGCGGCATGCGCCGCCGCATCGACATCGCCTGCGGCCTGGTGGTCCGCCCCGAGGTCGTCTTCCTGGACGAGCCCACCACCGGGCTGGATCCGCGCAGCAGGCAAAGCATTTGGGACCTGGTCGGCAAGTTCAAGGACGGCGGCATCGCCACGCTGCTGACGACGCAGTACCTCGAGGAGGCCGACGCGCTGGCCGACCGGATCGTGGTGATCGACCACGGGCGGGTCATCGCCGAGGGAACGGCCGACGAGCTCAAGGAGCGCACCGGCGGCAGTTATTGCGAGATCGTGCCGCGCCGGTTGACCGACCTGCGGGCGATCGCCGACGTCCTGGGCCCGCTGGTGCCCGACAAGATCCGGGCCGCGCTCACGCCCGATTCGGATCGGATCGCGATCCCCGCCCCGGACGGCGCCCGCACCCTCATCGAGGCCGTGGGGCGACTGGCCGCCGCCGGCATCGAGGTGGCCGACGTCGCCCTGCGGCGCCCGTCGCTCGACGACGTGTTCCTTGCGCTGACGGACGAATCGCCCGCCGCGCGCGCCCCCGTCGCGACCCAGGCCGTCGGGTGACCGCGACCGCCAGCCCCGAACGCCACCTGTCCACGCTGACGCAGTGGTGGGTCCTCACCGTTCGCTTCATCGCGCCGACCCTGCGCAACGGCGAGCTGCTCGTGACCGTCGCATCATCGGTGGTGTTCACGGCCGGCTTCTACATCCCGCTGCACCAGATCATGGGCACCGCGACCAAGGGACTGTCCAGCAGTTACGCGCAGTACGTCATGCCGTTGATCGCGTTGCAGGCCATCACCTTCGCCGCCATGTCGACGGCGTTTCGGGCCGCGACCGACTCGGTGCAGGGCATCAACCGGCGGTTCAGATCCATGCCGATGGCCCCGTTCGCCCCGGTGGGCGCCCGCATCTCGGCCGCGGTGTATCGCTGCACCGTCTCGGTGGCGGTCGCGGTGGTCTGCGGCTATGTCATCGGGTTCCGGTTTCACCGCTCGGCGATCTACGTCGCGGCCTTCTGCCTGCTGGTGGTGGCGGTCGGATCGATCCTGTCCTTCGCGGCGGACCTGGTCGGCACCGGAACCCGCAACCCCGAAGCCATGACCCCGTTGCTCATCCTGCCGCCCTTGATCTTCGGCCTGCTGTCCACCGGAGTCCAGCCGGCGCAGCAGTTTCCGCACTGGATCCAGCCGATCGTCCGCAACCAGCCGGTGTCGCAGTTCGTGATCGCCTTGCGCGCGCTGGCCGGGGACGCCGCCCCGTACGGCGGATCGGTGACCTGGCCGGTGCTGGCGCCGACGCTGGCGTGGTTGTTCGGATTGAGCGCGCTGCTGATTCCGGCGTCGGCGATCGTGTTGGCCAGGCGGTCGCGATGAAGCTGCTGGATTCGCCCCGCTACCACGAGGACTCGGCACGCGCGCTGGCGTCGCAAACCTGGGTTCAGACGCGGCGGATCCTGCTGGGCTGGGCGCGCGATCTGACCACCGTGATCGAGGCACTCGTCCTGCCGATCCTGTTCCTGTTGACGCTGAACATCATTCTGGGCAACGTCATTTCACAGGTCACCGGCCACAGCGCGCTGTACGGCACGGTTCCGCTGAATGCGCTGGCCGCCACGATAAATGGGGCCGCGATCGGGGCGATCGGGCTCATCGGCGAACGCTCCAACGGCTTGCTGCGCCGGCTGTGGGTGGTGCCCGTGCACCGCGCGTCGGGCGTGTGTTCGCGGATCGCGGCCGAGATGATCCGGATCGTGATCACCACCCTGGTCGTGCTGGCCGTGGGGATGATGCTGGGCTTCCGCTTCCGGCAGGGCGTGCTCGCGAGCCTGACCTGGTTCGTCGTCCCGATGATCTTCGGGCTCGCGTTCGCCACCCTGATCACGATGGTGGCGCTGTACACCGCCAACAACTTCCTGCTCGAAACGGTCACGCTCGGGCACGTTCTCGCCGTGGTGTTCTCGACCGGCTTCCTGCCGGTGGATCAATTTCCGAAGTGGGTGCAGCCGGTGGTCGCGCACCAGCCGATGAGCTACGCGATCGAGGCGATGCGCGGCCTGTCGCTGGGCGGGCCGGTGCGCTGGCCGATGATCGCCACGCTGTTGTGGGCCGGCGGCATCACCGCCGTCTGCATCGTGCCGGCGCTGGCCGGCTATCGACGCGCCAGCACGAGCTGACGAGGAAGTGGTGGGCATGTTTCCGGGATCCGTCATCCGCAAACTGACGCGCAGCGAAGAGGTGTTCGCGGTCAACGAAACCTATTTCGCCTTCACCGCTTTCGTCACCGGCCCTGTCGACCTCGACGCGATGGCCGACGCCTTCGACGCGCTGCTGGAGTCCCACCCCGTCTTCACCGGCCGCCTGGAAAAGGGCGACGACGGCCGCTACCAGATCGTCGCCGAAGACTTGATGCACCCCGGCATCTGGGTGGTCGAGGACGACACCGAACCGGATGCCGCACCGGCGGCGGCCGGCATGCGCCTCGACCAGAACCAGACCTTGCTCAATCTTCGGCTGAAGCGCAGCGGCGCACGCACCGAACTCACGCTCTACACCCACCACAGCCTGGCCGACGCCCACCACGCGTTCGGTCTGCTCGAAGAGCTCTTCTCCCTCTACACCGATGTCGTCACCACCGGCGCGCCGCCGCCGATCACGCCGCAACCCGCGCCCGAAGCGCTGGAGCTCCTGCTCGAACAGCGCGGTGTGACAAAACAGCAGCGGTCCGGACTGGAGAAGCTCTTCAAGGCGATGTTCGCCTACGACCTGCCGGCCCAGGACAAGCCGCCCGTGGTGCCGAATCCGGATGCGATACAACCCATTCCGATCGCGCGGATACGGTTCACCGAGGAAGAGACGGCCGAGCTGGTCGAGTTCGGTTTGACCAATCAGCTCAGCCTCAACTCCGTGGTGGCGGCGGCCATCCTGCTGGCCGAGTGGGAATTGCGCGACACGCCCCACATCCCGATTCCGTACATCTACCCGGTCGATCTGCGCTACCTGCTCTCACCGCCGGTGAGTCTCACCGGCAGCACGCTGCCGCTGGGCGTGGCCACCTACCTCGCCGAGATCAGGGCCGACACCGATCTGGTGGATCTGGCCCGCGGAATCGTGGACTCCTTCCGCACCGACCTGTCGGACGGGGTAATCCAGCAATCCGCGCTGCATTTCAACCTGCAGTATCAGGGCACTCCCGCGGGGCTCCCCCCGGTCGTGCTGTGCACGGACACCGGCACCATCCCCCCGCTGCGCGTCCCCGACGAGATCGAGCTGGAGGACTTCCAGAGCGAGCTCTACTTCCCCACCCGCGCCCCGGTGGACCTCTACAGCGTCGGAACTTTCGCGAACCGGTTGTTCATCGAGCACCACGCGCACCTGCCGGGACGCGAAAAGACCTTGGCGGCAATCCATTCGCGGCTCTGCTCGCTGGTCGAGGAGGACAGCTGGGCCATGGAGTGAGCCGGCATTTCAGGACGGCGTGGGCGCACCGGCCCCCTCGGCCACCAGCGTCTCGGTCAGGTGCAGGCTCAACGAGCGCGCGGAGTTGTAGGTCGCGACGACCTTGGGGGTGATCCGGATCCCGGTTTCGGCCTCGATGCGGGTCCGCAGTTCGAGGTTGCCCAGCGAGTCCAGACCGTGATCGGCGAACGGGCGATCGGGATCTATTGTGCGGCGCAGAATCAACCCGGTCTGCTCGGTGATCAGGCGCCGGAGTCGGGCCGGCCACTCGTCGGGTGACAGCGAGCGCAGTTCGGCGCGCAGCGTGGCGCCCTCGCCTGCGTGCTGTTCTCCGGCGGCCCGGAACGCTTCGGCGAACGGGCTGCGGTCCACCAGCGCGGCGAGCCACGGCGCGCCGGTCGTCGGGACGTAACCGGTGTACCCCCGGTCGTAGCGCAGCAGCGTCTCGAACGCCCGCGCACCCTCGTCCGGGGCGATCATCGTGGTGCGGCCGCCGGCCGCCAGGAACGTGGCGCGGCCGATCTCGCCCCACGCGCCCCACGCGATCGTGGTCGCGGGCAGGCCCTGGCCGCGGCGCCAGTGGGTGAACGCGTCCAACCAGCTGGAGGCCGCGGCGTACGCGCCCTGACCCGCCGAGCCGAACAGCGCGGCCACCGACGAGAAGGCGCAGAACCAGTCCAGCGGCTGGCCGGCCGTGGCGTGGTGTAAGTTCCACACCCCGTTGACCTTTGGCGCCCAGTCCTTGTCGATCAGCTCGTCGGTGATGTTGGCGAGCACGGCGTCCTCGACCACCGCGGCGGCGTGCAGCACCCCGCGCAGGGGGAGTCCGGTCGCGGTGGCCGCGGCCACCACCCGGGCCGCGGTGTCGGCCTCGGCGATGTTGCCGCTTTCCACCACCACATCGGTCCCGGCGGCGCGGAGGCGTTCGATGGCCTGGCGCGCCTTGGCCGTGGGGGTGGACCGCGCGGTCAGCACAATGCGCCCGCAGCCCGCCTTGGCCATCTCGGAGGCCAGGAACAATCCCAGCCCGCCCAGGCCGCCGGTGACGATGTAGGCGCCGTCCGCGCGGAACACCGGCGCCTGCTCCGGCGGCAGCACCGCGCGGGTCTGCCCGTGGCGCGGCACGGTGAGCACCAGCTTGCCGGTATGCTCGGCGCCGCTCATCACCCGGATCGCCGTCGCCGCCTCCGATATCGGGTATTCGGTGCAATTCGGTTGTGGCAGATCACCGTCGGCGATCCGCTGGTAGACCGCCTGCAGCAACTCCTGCACCCGCCGCGGGTGCGTCTTGGTGAGCAGCGCCAGGTCGACGGCGTAGAAGGTGAGGTTGTGGCGGAACGGAAACAGACCAAGGCGGGCGTCGTCGTAGATGTCCCGCTTGCCGATCTCCACGAACCGTCCACCGTAGGCGAGCAGGTTCAGCCCGGCGCGCTGGGCGGACCCGGTCAGCGAGTTGAGCACCAGGTCGACCCCGTACCCGTCGGTGTCGCGACGGATCTCGTCGGCGAACGCCGTGCTGCGCGAGTCGTAGACGTGCTCGACGCCCATGTCCCGCAACAGCGCTCGCCGCTCGGGGCTGCCCGCGGTGGCGAAGACCTCGGCCCCCACCATGCGCGCGATCGCGATCGCGGCCTGACCGACGCCGCCGGTGCCGGAATGGATCAGCACCTTGTCCTCCGCCGAAATTCTGGCCAATTCGCACAGGCCGTACCAAGCGGTGCCGTACGCGGTGGCCGCGGCGGCGGCCTGGCCGGCGGTCATGTCGGGCGGCACGGTGGCGACGAGCCGGGCGTCACAGGTGACGAACGTGCCCCAGCTGCCGTTGGCGAAGCCGGAGAAACCGCCCACCCGGTCGCCGACGCGGTGCTCGGTGACGCCCTCGCCCACCCGGGTGACCACACCGCCCAGGTCGAATCCCAGCTGGTGCGGCTCGCCCTCCAGGTCGGGGTAACGGCCAAGGGCCGCAAGCACTTCGGCGAAGTTGACGCTGGACGCGTCGATCGCCACCTCGACCTCGCCCGAGCCCGGGGCCGTGCGGTCGAGGGCGACGAACTCGAGCGTCTGCAGATCACCGGGGTGGCGCACCACGACGCGCATCCGGTCGGTTTCATGGTTGACGGTGGTGAGCCTGCGTTCGTCGGGACCCAACGGCGTGCAGCGCAGCCGCGCCGTGTGCCACTGACCGCCGCGCCAGGCGGTCTCGTCTTCGGCCGAACCGGACAGCAGTTCGTGTGCCACCCGCTCGACGTCGTCGTCGCTCTCCAGGTCGATCTGGGTGGTCCGCAGTTGGGGGTTCTCGGCGCCGACCACGCGCAGCAGCCCGCGCAGCCCGGCCTGCACCAGGTTCGGTTCGTCCTCGGCCAGCACGATCTGCGCCCGCCGGGTGACGACATACAGCCGCGGCGGCGTCGCCGACATCTCCGGCAGGTCGCGGATCATGCGCACCACGTGGCGCACCTGTTCCCGGCCCTGCAGCAGGCCCTGCTCGTCGGGCTCCCCGGCCGGCGGCGGGCACACGATCACAACGCCTTCCAGTCCGCCGCGCACCGCCGCGGCCAGCCGCTCGGCGTTGGCCCGGTGGTCGGACAACTCCGGCCAGTTCAGCGTGTCGCATTGCGCGCCTGCCGATTTCAGTGCATCCGTCAGCCTGGATTCGAGCAGGTCGGCCTCGGCGGTGTTGATCAACAGCCATCCCCCGACGACCCGGTCGGGCGCCGACGGCGGCGCCTGCCGCTGCCAGTCGACGGTCAGCAGCCGCTCGGCCATCAGCCGGTCGGCCCCGCCGCCGCCGATCCCCATGCGCAGGCCCTGCACCGCCAGCAGCACCGCGCCGTCGGAGTCGAGCAACTCGAAATCGACGTCGACCGAAGACCCCGTCGCCGCGGCCAGCCGCAGGTGGCAGTAGCGCGCGCCGCGCGTCGGGCCGTACCGACGCAGGCGGGCAACGCCCAAGGGCAGCAGGCTTTCCCGCGCGGCCTCGTTGACGGCGGGGTGCGCCAGCACGGTCTGGAAGCAGGCGTCCAGCAGGGCGGGGTGCACGCCGTAGCCGCCCCGCTCGGCGCGGACCGCGCCCGGTAACGCGACCTCGGCCACCACGCTGCGGCTCTTGCCCTCGGCGGTGCGCGTCGAGACCAGGCCGGTGAAGGCGGGACCGTAGTCGACGCCGCGCTCGGCGAACGACTTGCGCAGCGCGGCACCATCACTCAGTAGGGGGTGGGTGGCCAGCAGGGCGGCGACGTCGCGTCGCTGCTGCTGATCGGCCGGGTCGCCCGCGCGCAGCACCGCGGCGGCGCTGCGGATCCGCTCCCCGTCGCGCTCGGTCTCCACGATGAAGTCGGCCACGCCGGCGTCGGTGACCGAGGCCACCGCGCTCACCGGCGTCCGGTCCCCCAGCAGCAGCATCTGTTCGAAGCGAACGTCGCGGACCTCGGATTCCGGCCCCAGCACCGCGGCGGCGGCCGCCAGCGCCATCTCGCAGAATCCGGCCCCGGGGAAGGCCGCAACCCCGTTCACCCGGTGGTCGGCCAGCCACGGCAAGGCCGCGGTGCCGACCTCGCCCTGCCACGCGTGGCGTTCGGGTTCCTCCGGCAACCGCACGTGCGCGCCCAGGAGCGGGTGCGCGTCGAGCGTGAACCGGCCGCGCGACCGCGCCCCGTCGGCTTCGATGAGCAGCCGCTGGTGGGTCCACGTCGGCAGCGGCGCGTCCACCAGCCGGCCGGCCGGATACAGCGCGGCGAAGTCGATGGCGGCGCCGGCGCTGTACAGGTCCCCCAGGGACTCCCGCAGACCGTGCGGCACCGGCTGGTCGCGCCGCATGGCGCCGAGCGCGGCGATGGTGACGTCGGAGGCGGCCGCGTTCTGTTCGACCGCCCGGATCAGCAGCGGATGCGGGGCCGGTTCACCGAAGACGCGGTGGCCGTCGTCGAGCGCCGCCCGCACCGCGGCCGCGAACTTGACCGACTGCCGCAGGTTGTTCACCCAATAGCCGGCGTCGAACACCGGCCGCGATCGTGGATCGTCAAGCGTCGCAGAGTAATACGGCACTTCCGGGGCCGCAGGCGTGAGGTCGGCGAGCTGGTCGGCCAGGTCGGCGAGGATCGGATCGACCTGAGCCGAGTGCGAGGCGACGTCGACGGCCACCTCCCGGGCCATCACCTCGCGGGCCTCCCATTGCGCCACCAGATCGCGCACCGTCCGCGTCGCTCCGCCGATCACGGTGGAGTTGGGCGAGGCGATCACCGAGACCACCGCGTCGCTGATGCCCCGGGCGGCCAGTTCGTCGCGCACCTGCTGGGCGGGCAGCTCCACCGATGCCATCGCCCCCGCGCCCGCGATGCGCGCCATCAGCTTGGACCGCCGGCAGATCACCTTTACCCCGTCGTGCAGCGACAGGGCCCGGGCGACCACGGCCGCCGCGATCTCGCCCATGGAGTGGCCGATGACCGCCCCGGGCCGCACGCCGTAGGCCCGCATCGCGGCGGCCAGCGCGACCTGGAAGGCGAACAGCGTCGGCTGGACCCGCTCGATGCCCGTGACCGTCTGAAGGGCCGACATCGCCTCGGTGACAGAGAAACCCGACTCCGCCGCGATCAGCGGCTCGGCCTCGGCGACGGTGGCGGCGAACGCCGGCTCCTTGGCCAGCAGCTCCGCGCCCATCCCCGCCCACTGCGAGCCCTGTCCGGAAAACACCCACACGGGCCCGCGGTCGTCGTGACCGGCGGCGGGCGCGTAAGGGGTTTCGCCGCGGGCGATTTCGCGCAGCGCGCTGCCCAGCTCCTCGAGGCCGTCCGCGGCGACCGCGGTGCGCACGGTCCGGTGCCCGCGCCGCCGCGCCAGCGTGTAGGCCAGGTCGGTGGCGGACACCGTGTTGGTGTCCAGCCAGTCGGCCAGCCGCCGCGCCGTGCGGCGCAGCTCGTCGGCGGAGGTGGAGGACAACGGGAACAGCAGCGGCCCAGGGCGTTCCGCGGCCGCATCGTCGGCGGGAGGTTCGGGTGCCTGTTCGATGACGGCGTGCACGTTGGTGCCCGACATGCCGAACGAGGTCACCCCGGCGCGCCGCGGTCCCTGGCCCTTGTCCGGCCACGGCGTAACCTCCTGTGGCACGAACAATCCGGTTTCGATGCGGGCCAGCTCGTCGGGCAGGCGCCGGAAGTGGGCCATCGGCGGCACCGCGCCGTGGCGCACCCCGAGCACCGCCTTGACCAACCCGACCGCGCCCGCGGCGGCCTCGGTGTGCCCGACGTTGCTCTTGGCCGAGCCGAGGGCGACGCGGTTGCCGCCGGCCCCGTAAACCTCGGTGAGACTGGCGAATTCGAGCGGGTCGCCCTTCGGGGTTCCGGTGCCGTGCGCTTCCACCATGCCGACGGTCGCGGGGTCGACGCCCGCGGCGGCCAGCGCCGCCCGGTACACCGCGGCCTGCGCATCCGACGACGGCGTCGTGATGGTCTCGGAACGGCCGTCCTGGTTGACCGCCGTGCCGCGGACCACCGCGAGGATCCGGTCACCGTCGCGCACCGCGTCGGGCATGCGCTTGAGCACGACCACCGCGCACCCGTCGGAACGGACGAACCCGTCGGCGGCGGCGTCGAACGTGTGGCAGCGGCCGGTGGGCGACAGCATGCCCTGAGCGGACGCCGACGCCGATACTCGGGGGTCCAGCACCAGCATGGCGCCCCCCGCCAGGGCGAGATCGCTTTCGCCGGTGTTCAGGCTCGAGCAGGCCAGGTGGACGGCCAGCAACCCGGACGAGCAGGAGGTGTCGAGCGTGACCGCGGGCCCCACCAGCCCCAGCCCGTAGGCGATCCGTCCGGAGGCCATGGAAAACGGGGTGCACGTGTAGCCGTAGGCGTCCTCCATCACCCCGGCGTCGCCGCTCATCAGCGTGTAGTCCTGCTGGCACATCCCCACGAACACGCCGGTGCGCGAGCCGCTCAACTCCGGCGGCGCGATGCCCGCATGCTCGATCGCTTCCCAGGACGTCTCCAGCAGCAACCGGTGCTGCGGGTCGATCGCGGTCGCCTCGCGTTCACCGAAGCCGAAGAAAGCGGCGTCGAAGCCGCCGGCGTCGTCGATGAAGCCGCCCCAACGCGAGACCGACCGCCCGTGCACCCCGCGCTCGGGGTCGTAGTGGTCCTCGACGTCCCATCGGTCCGCGGGGATCTCGGTCACCAGGTCGTCGCCCCGCAACAGCGCTTGCCAGAACGCTTCGGGGGAGTCGATCCCGCCCGGAAGCCGGCATCCCATTCCGATGACCGCAATGGGGGTGACGCGTGGTTCCATCGCCGCTGTACCTCGTCTCAGGCCAACCGGCGATGCTGCGAGTATCACCGGCGCTAGTGAAATTTGAGGGCGCAGCGCAGCATCGCTCGCGCCCCCCAACCCGAGCGGGTCTCGACGCGGAACCCAACGAAGCGCCAAGCTTAGACGCTCGAAGCAATCGGGGTGGGGGGAATGCACCGATTTCGGCCGCCCTCCCCCACCCCGCGGCGATGACCTGCGGTTATCGCCGCGGGCCGTCGGTTGCGATATACCCCCATAGGGTATATCGTGAACGGAAAAACGCCAGCCACGAAGCGAGGACCAGGTGACACACAGGGCGCTGTCGGCGATCGGGCACGCGTTGGGCCTCGCCGGGTCGATGACGTGGGAAATCCTCTGGGCGCTGATTCTGGGCTTCGCGCTGTCGGCGGTGGTGCAGGCGGTGGTGCGGCGCTCGACCATCGTCGGGCTGCTGGGCGACGATCGACCACGCACCCTGGCGGTGGCCGCCGGGCTCGGGGCGGCGTCGTCCTCGTGCTCGTACGCCGCGGTGGCCCTGGCCCGCTCGTTGTTCCGCAAGGGCGCCAGCTTCACCGCCGCGATGGCCTTCGAAATCGGTTCGACCAACCTGGTGGTCGAGTTGGGCATCATCCTGGCCCTGCTGATGGGCTGGCAGTTCACCGCCGCGGAGTTCGTCGGCGGCCCGCTGATGATCGTGGTGCTGGCCGTGCTGTTCCGGTTGTTCGTGCGGTCGCGGCTGATCGACGAGGCCCGGGCGCAGGCCGAGCGGGGTATCGCCGGATCGATGGAGGGCCACGCGGCCATGGACATGTCGATCA
>NZ_LZIZ01000063.1:0-2233 GCF_001666915.1 Mycobacterium sp. E3339
CGAGGTGGTATCGGAAGGGGTGCGGCCGTGGGCGCTGTCATCATGCTGGGCACGTTGTTCGGGCTGGTCATTCTGATATTCGGCCTGGTGCTGCGCTTTGACCCGCAGGCGCGCCGGACCGCGGGGACCGACCAGTGAGTTCCCAGATGACCCCCGTGATGCAGGCGGCCAGCGACTTCGCGCTGATCGGGGGCATCGGGTTCACGGCCCTCGGCGTGTACCTCAGTGTCCGCCGGCGCCGGCTACACCCACTTCTGCTGCTGTGCATCTCGGCGATGTCCTTCTCGTGGATCGAGGCCCCCTACGACTGGGCGATGTACGCGCAGTTTCCGCCGGCCATCCCCCGCATGCCCTCGTGGTGGCCGCTCAACGTCACGTGGGGCGGGCTGCCCCTGTTCGTTCCCGTCGGCTACATCTCCTACTTCGTGCTGCCGGCCGTGACCGGCACGGCCCTCGGACGATGGCTGAGCGCGCGGTTCGGCTGGCGCAGGCCCCCAACGTTGTTGGTGGTCGGTCTCATCGTCGGCTTCTGCTGGGCGCTCTTTTTCAACGGGTTCCTGGGCGCCAAGCTCGGGGTGTTCTATTACGGCCGGGTGATTCCGGGGCTGGCGATCCGCGAGGGAACCGTGCATCAATACCCGCTCTACGACTCCCTCGCGATGGCCATCCAGATGATGGTCTTCACCTACCTGTTGGGCCGCACCGACGCGCAGGGACGAAACGTCATCGAGATGTGGGCCGAGAACAGGTCGAAGAGCCGCCTCGGCGCGTCGCTGCTGTCCGTCGCCGCGGTGATCGTCGTCGGAAACGTCCTCTATGGCGCGGTTTTCGCGCCCCACCTGGCGACGAAGCTCGGCGGCTGGGTCACCGCGGGGCCGACGGAACAACTTTTCCCGGGCGTGCCGAACCAACCGCGGTAACGGCCACGCCCAACGTGGAGTTGTTGGGCGAAAATGGGCAAAGTCGGCTCAACAACTCGACGTTCGGCGCGTGTGCGTCCAACCTCACCCGAGAGCCTCGGGCAGCACGACCTCGCCCACGCGCTTGAGATACGGCCACGCGACATCGGGCGGCAGGCCGCCGCACAGCGGGGACAGGTTGAGCACCTGGCCGGCGCGGACCCGCGAAATGGCTTCCGGCACAGAGATAATGATGTGGGAAGTCGGCGCGGCGCGCAGCTCGTCGACGGTGTTCACGTGCGAGAAGCCGGCCGTCGTCTCGTCCCCGGGGTTCCACGCGGCGTAGGTCCGCACGTCGTGCAGCAGGTGCTCGCCGATCTCCTTCCACGCCTGATCCACGTCGTCGGCGACGAACACGACCGAGGGCGTGTCGCGGCTGGGAAACATCGTGGGCCCGGGCTGATGGCCGTGCTCGCGGCAGGCTTCCTCGTAGGCCTGCTGCATGCCCGGCGCGTTGGCGTTGCCCAGCATGCCCAGGCCATACCGGCCGGCGCGACGAGCCGCGGCGACCGTTCCGCCACCCCACATCAGCGCCGGCCCGCCCGGCGTCAGCGGGCGGGGCGTCACGGTGATCCGCCGCCCGTCCTGGACGACGGTCTCGCCGGCAAGCAGTCGCCGCAACAGTCCCAATTTCTCGTCGCAGAGGCGGCCACGGGTTTTCATCGGCACGCCGAAGTGCTCGAATTCCTCCGGCCGGTAGCCCAGGGCCAGGATGTACGAAGCCCGCCCGCGGCTCAGGATGTCCAGCACCGCCATGTCCTCGGCGAGACGCACGGTTTCGTAGAACGGCAGGATCAGAATCAGGCTCAGCGCCAGCCGCTGGGTCCGCGCGGCCACTGCTGAAGCCAGCAATAGCGGCGAGGGCAGATAGCCGTCCTCCGACCCGTGGTGCTCACACAGGACGGCGGCCAAACCGCCGTGTTCTTCGGCCCAGGCGCACATTTCGGGCACGGCTGCGTACAGATCGGTTGGGGGGGCGGCCCATTCGGGATCGCGCATGTCGAAGCGAAGTGTGTACACGGCAGACTCCTAGCCAGGCTATTCGTTCGACGTACGTTACACGTTTAGTCGAAGGCGTAAAGAGGCAGAGTCGTTGGGATGTCCAGAGAACTCAGCAGGCCCGCGGGCGCGTCGACGACGTACGGGATCGCGTTCACCACCCGCATGGCCGTCGACGCCATCGCGGCGCGCCCCGCACCGTGGCCCTCGGCCGCGCCGAGCGTCATGACGCAATGGATGTCGGGGTCGCCCTCGATGTCCACCCGATAGGTCGC